>JAPUEV010000087.1 GCA_027492415.1 Ignavibacteria bacterium | reverse complement strand
GAAGAAGCACATGATTACCGGTACTTCCCGGAACCTGATCTTGTTACAGTCTATGTGGATGAAGAGTGGAAGTCAGCAGTGAAAAATTCATTACCTGAGCTTCCTCATCATAAAACCGCCAGATTTATAAATGATTACGGCCTGCCTCAATATGATGCGGGTGTTTTAACGCAAAACCGCGGGCTGGCTGATTATTTTGAGAACATTTGCAAAAGCATAGATAAGAAAAGCTACAAAACTGCAAGCAACTGGGTAATGGGCGAAGTGATGAGGATACTTAATGAAAAGAAGATAGAGATAAGTGAGTTCAATGTAAATGAAAAGAACCTTGCATCACTGATTAATCTTATTGCAGAAGGTAAAATTTCTAACAATATTGCAAAGGATGTCTTTACTGAAATGCTTGCTGCAACCGGCAGGGATGACCTGAAACAGGATCCTGAGCTTATTGTAAAGGAAAAGAACCTGATGCAGGTAAGTGATACCGGTGAAATTGAAACGATAATCAAAAAGATAATAGAAGCAAATCCGAACGAAACAAAAAGATACAAAGAAGGTGAAACAAAGCTGCTTGGTTTTTTTGTAGGAAAGGTTATGAAGGAATCCAAAGGCAAAGCTAACCCGAAAACAGTAAACGATTTATTAATTTCTAATTTAGGATAATTAATGCTGCAGCTAATGCATGCAGGAAAATGGAGAGTATAAAATGCCGCAGAAAAAAATGATAATAGCAAACTGGAAAATGAACAAAGGGCTTGTACAGTCACAGCAGTTTGCAGACGAATTAAAATTACACATAGAAAAGCACAAGGTTATCGATGCAGATATTATCCTGTGTCCCCCGTTCACTTCACTTGAAGCTGTGAACAAAAAGCTGAACGGCACCCAGGTAAAGCTTGGCGCTCAGAACATGCACTTTGAGTCAATTGGCGCATACACCGGTGAGATTTCAGCAGGTATGCTTAGATCATGCGGATGCGAATATGTGATTTTAGGACACTCCGAACGCAGGCAGTATTTTGGCGAAACCAATGCCATCATTAATAAAAAAGTGCTCAAAGCTCTTGATGAAGGCTTAAAGCCAATTCTGTGCATTGGTGAAAATCTGCAGGAGCATGAAGATAAGCTTACCGAGCCTATAATTGAAGAACAGCTCACAGCCTGCATGCAGCATGTAAGCGAAGAAGGCATTAACAATATAACTATTGCATATGAGCCTGTCTGGGCAATCGGAACCGGCAAAAATGCCACCGCACACCAGGTTGAAAGTGTTCATAACTTCCTGAGGAAAAAGCTCAAGAAAATGTACAATGAAGAAGTATCAAAGAACATTAAAATAATCTACGGCGGCAGCGTTACACCCGAAAATGCAAAAGAGCTGTTTTCAGCGCAGACTGTTAACGGCGGGCTTATAGGCGGTGCATCGCTTGAAGTTGAAAAATTCGTTCAGATAATTAATTCAGCAAATTCCAAACAATAAATAATATTATCAAATCATATAAGGTACATATAAAATGAAGGAAGCAGTAATAGTATCAGCAGCCAGAACAGCAGTAGGAGCTTTTAACGGAAGCTTAAGCAGCTTTACAGCGCCACAGATTGGCGCCTTTGCAATAAAGGAAGCAGTAAAAAGAGCAGGCATTAAATCTGAAGAAATTGATGAAGTTTTAATGGGTAATGTACTGCAGGGCGGTATCGGTCAGGCACCTGCAAGGCAGGCTGCTATTGCGGCAGGAATACCTAATACAGTATCGGCTACCACAATCAATAAGGTCTGCGGTTCCGGATTAAAATCAGTGATGTTTGGTGAGCAGGCAATTAAAGCCGGTGATGCTGAAATTATTGTTGCAGGCGGTATGGAATCGATGACAAATGCTCCTTACATACTTAAAAAAGCTCGTAATGGTTATAGAATGGGTAACGGAGAAATTATCGATCTTATGATACATGACGGCCTTTGGGATCCTTACGGCAATAAACATATGGGTATGCTTGGCGAGCAGTGCGCCCAGGAATACAAAGTTACACGCGAAATGCAGGATGAATTCTCAAAAGGCTCCTACGAAAAAGCGCTTGATGCAATTAAGAACGGTTACTTTAAGGATGCTATCGTTCCGGTTGAGCTTAAAGATAGAAAAGGCAACGTGACATTATTTGATACAGACGAAGATCCTGGTAAAGTAAATTTTGAAAAAGCATTTACTTTAAAGCCCGTATTTGATAAAGCCGGCACAATAACAGCCTTCAATGCCTCAAACATCAATGATGGCGCAGGAGCAGTTGTTGTTATGTCAAAGGAAAAAGCTGCATCTGTTGGCACAAAACCTCTGGCAAGGATAGTTGCACAGGCAACACACTCACATGCCCCGGAATGGTTCACAACAGCGCCTGGCTATGTAATTGATAAGGTTTGCAAAAAAGCAGGAATTTCAAAAGATGATATCGATCTTTTTGAAATTAACGAAGCTTTTGCTGTAGTAAGCTGCGCTGTAAACCAGATAGCAGGGCTTGACCCTGCAAAAGTTAATGTAACAGGCGGCGCAATAGCTATTGGTCACCCCATAGGCGCATCAGGAGCAAGACTGCTTATTACATTAATGTACAACCTGCACAGGTTAAACAAAAAATATGGTCTGGTTACACTTTGCAACGGCGGCGGCGAGGCAACTGCAATTATAATAGAAAAAATATAGATCAAACCTGTCTTGCTGAACACAATTTCAGTAATGAAAAATTTATCTCACCCTGAACTTGTTTCAGGGTCTATTCTTTTAAATATATTATCAGATGCTGAAACAAGTTCAGCATGACTTTTGGGAAATTTAATTATTATGAGCATAAATAACATTTCAGTCATAGGTTCAGGCACAATGGGCAACGGAATAGCCCATGTATTTGCTTTATACGGTTACAGTGTTACATTAATTGATATCAAACAGGAATTCCTTGAGAGATCAGTTAAAACAATAACAGGTAACCTTGAGCGCCAGCTAAAGAAAGAAGCAATCACAAAAGAGAAGATGGACTCAGCACTGGCAAACATAAAAACATCAGTTAATTTAACTGACGCTAAGGATTCTGACCTTGTTATAGAAGCGGCTACCGAAAATTTTGAAATAAAGAAAAGCATTTTCAAAACACTTGATGAAAGCTGCAAAGAAGGTGCCATTCTGGCAAGCAATACCTCATCAATATCGATAACTGAAATTGCCGCATTCACCAAAAGACCTGATAAGGTAATAGGCATGCACTTTATGAATCCGGTTCCGGTTATGAAGCTTATCGAAGTTATCCGCGGGCTTGCAACAAGCAATGAAACTTATAATATTATAAAAGAGCTTTCTGAAAAGATAGAAAAAGTACCGGTAGAAGTAAATGATTATCCG
>JAPUEV010000086.1 GCA_027492415.1 Ignavibacteria bacterium | reverse complement strand
AAAATGCTTTTAATAAAATAAATTTTCAGGTCTTTTTTAAAATACAAACTTAAATATATTTTCAGCGCAGCCTGCAAAAGGATTGACTGATATGAAAGTAAAACGAAAAAATGAATACAAATACAAGGTTCAATACAAAACTCATACACGGAGGCGGTTACAAAGATAAATACGGCAGCGTAAACGTTCCCATATTTCAATCATCAACATTTGAATTCGAAAGCGCGGAAGAAGGAGCAAGATGTTTCCTTGGTGAAAGCGACGGTTATATTTACACACGGCTTGGGAATCCGACAATAAACGTTCTTGAAAAAATAGTTGCTGAGCTTGAAAGCGGATTCGGCGGAATAGGAACAAGCTCGGGTATGGGAGCAATAAATACTGTATACATGGGGCTGCTTTCAAAAGGTGACCATATGATAAGCTCTGATGCGGTCTATGGACCTTCAAGGGTAATTATGGAAGAACATTATTCGCGCTTTGGTGTAGAATCTACATATGTTAATACATCAGATGTAAGTAATATCATCAAAGCAATTAAGCCCAATACAAAAGTGCTGTTCATAGAAACACCGGCAAATCCAACAATTGAAATTACAGATATAAAAGCTTGCGCAGAAATAGCCAAAGAACATGGCTTGATACTGGTAGTTGATAATACATTTTCGAGTCCTTACCTGCAAAGACCCCTTGAGCTTGGCGCTGATGTTGTTCTGCACTCAATGACCAAATTCATAAACGGACATGCTGATATTGTAGGCGGAATGGTAGTTGCAAAAACCAAAGAGATGTATAAAAAGCTGCGTTCAATGATGACAGCATTGGGATGCAATTTAGATCCCCACCAGTCATACCTTGTAATCAGGGGATTAAAAACACTTGCTATCAGAATAGAACGTGCGCAGGAAAATGCACAGAAAGTAGCTGAATATCTTGAGAAGCATCCCAAGGTTGAGTGGGTCAGATATCCCGGCCTGCCCTCACATCCGCAATATGAGCTTGCAAAAAAGCAGATGGACGGACCCGGCGCTTTGATAAGCTTTGGACTTAAGGGTGGATTTGAAGCAGGTAAAACCATGATGAATAATGTGAAGATCTCAATTCTGGCAGTATCACTTGGGGGAGTTGAATCTTTGATAGAACATCCTGCATCAATGACTCATTCTAAAGTCTCGAATGAAGATAAGCAAAAAGCCGGGATCACAGACGGGTTGGTACGCTATTCTGCCGGAATTGAAGATATAAATGACCTCCTTTGGGATCTTGAACAGGCACTTGAGAAAGTTAAATAACAATTTCAACATTTAACAATTTTTAAACCGAGAAGGCTGCAAATTTGAAATTGCAGCCTTTTTTATTTTTATAAAAGATAATCATAAAATAAATTAATAAAAAAAGTGTTCTAAAATTCATTTTAAATAATGCTTTTTCATTTCCAAATTAATATGTTTTTTTAGTATATTGTGCCGTATTTATCAATGATTTAGACTTAAATCAATATAGAAATGGGTTGTCAATAAACTTTCAAGATTAAATTTAAATAAAATTGTATGAAGGCTGGAATAATTGGTTTTGTTTCGGGAGTTGTTATAATATTATTATTTTTAATATTTAAACGATTAGATAAGAAGACAATTTATGGATTGATACTTGCTGTGATAGGATTTTTATATGTAGGTTTTACATGGTCTGATATCGGGCTATTTTCTATTAACACATTGCAGGCAATATTTTTCTTATTTCTTGCATACTACGGAATTAAAAACAATTCTTATATTTTGATTTCGGGTTATTTTCTTCACGGAATTTGGGATTTAATTTACAGCCAGGTTGCAAATACTGCTTTACTTCCGCCGCATTATGATCTATTCTGTTCGACCCTTGATTTCACTGTTGGCTTATATCTGTTATTAATAAAATATCAATTGGGTGTTAAAGCAAAGGAATGAAAAAATATTAAAAGACACTTAGTTTAAAACAAATGGTAGTTTTATTATTCTCATCTGCCTTCTCAAGTGAGTAATTTTCCCTAAATTGCAGATCAAGGAAACGTTTAAGTGTGTCAAATTTAAATTCATCTTCATTTTTAATATTTCCGGCAGTATCCCTTCTGTATTTCTTTACTTCAAATAAGAGAATATCCTCCTTAACGCTCAGACTGATAAAAATTTCCGGGTTTTCACCGGGATCATTCCACTTATTAAATGCGTTTTCAAGAAACGGCATAAATAGCAAAGGCGGAACCTCTGCTCCAGCTGTAACACCAGTAACTTCAAATTGGATGTATTCAGGACGAAATCTGACCCTTTGCAGGTTCAAATAATTTTTGATATAATTTATTTCGTTATCAAGGGAGACTTTATCCGCAGATGTTTCATACAGCATGTAGCTCATTATTTCTGAAAGATTTTCGATGCAGTATATTGCTTTATCAGGCTTCGTCCCGATCAGAGCTCTGATGTAGGTCAAAGTATTCAAGAGGAACCCGGGATTCAACTGTGACCTCAGAAGTGAAAGCTCTCCTGATACCAGCTGTTTTTCAGCTTCCTTTTGTTTCATGGTATTTTCATACCAAAGCAATGCTGTTTTTAAAAGAGAACCGGAAACTGCAAACATGAAATTGGTTTCAAAAAAGCTGATATAATATTTGCCAAAATTAAGAAAAAATTTCTTTCCCGTCATTTCAATCACATTTTGCATCAATAAATATATATACAGGTATGATATTGGGACGGTTACAATTATTGTGAACAGTAATCCGGATATAATTAATAATATTATTTTTTTTCTACTAAGATGTTTTTCTGAAATAAAAAAATAAAACACATAAAAAAAAGTAACAAAGGATAAAGTATAGAATAAATAATCTTCGATAATAATATTCCATGGCTTTTCTCCAATCGAGGGAATTGTCTGAAGTCCAATTGATACCAGCATCACAACCCAGAATATTATATGTATCTGTACTATATATTTTCTTTTCATTTTCAGGGTGTACCGCTATCTTTTTTCTTTCATCGAAATAGCTTCGAAAAATCTTTTTTTGTACTTATTGCCAATTGGTAATTCTTTACCTGCTATAGTTACATTCTGTCCTTCAACACTATCAATTTTATTAAGAGAAATTAAATATGATTTATGAATTCTTATAAAGCCTTGCTCAGGAAGGTTTTTTTCAATGTTTTTAAAACTCTGCAGCGTAATAATATTCACGGTTTTTGTCTTTATGATAATGTATTCACTCAATCCTTCAATGTACAAAATATCATCAAAATTTACTTTTAAAATCTTATAGCCTGATTTCACAAAGAAATAATCTTTATCTTCCGCAGGTCTAGTATGGTCATTTTGCTCTTCATTCAGCAAGTTACATGATTTTTCTACCGCCTTTAAGAATCTTTCAAAAGAAAATGGTTTCAGCAGGTAATCAGTTACATCAAGATCAAATGCATCTACCGCATAATTGCGGTAAGCAGTTGTCATTATTACCTTGGGTTTCCTTTGAAGCGTTTTTAGCAGCTGAGTTCCCGAAAGTCCACCCATTTCAATATCCAGGAAAATAAGGTCAACACTATTTGAAGCGAGATATTCCAGTACGCTTATCCCGTCATTAAATGTTTTCACAAGCTTTAAAAAGGGAACCTGTGATATATAATCTTTTATAATATCCAGCGCTAAAGGTTCATCATCAACAGCAATACATTTAACTATCATGATATTTCCAGGTTTAGTTTAACTGTGAAAGTTTTATCCGCATTTTCAATTAACAGGTCATATTTATCCCCAAAGAGAAGGTCAAGCCTGCGTCTGATATTTGAAAGCCCGAAACCGCTGTTTTTATCCTGAGTTTCGTGGTTTTCTTTTTTAAAATTTGATATTTCAAAATTGATGTTTTGCATTAAAACATCAATTTTTATCATTATCCCCGGTGAAGGTTTAAGCTTATTTCCGTGTTTAAATGCATTTTCTATAAAGGGCATAAAGATAAGCGGAGGTACCGGTATATTACTGTAATTTCCTGATATTTTAAAATCTATAAAGCCGGGGTCGCTGTACCTTATCTTCTCAAGGTCAATATAGTTATTGATATGTTTTATTTCATTTCCAAGCGGAACCGATTCTAATGACGATTCATAAAGCATATAACGCATCATTCCTGTCAGCTTATCAACGCTATAAACTGCCTTCGAAGGAGTTCTTTTAGCAAGTGATTTTATATTGTTAAGGGTGTTGAATAAAAAATGAGGGTTTATCTGCGCTCTCAGCATTGCCAGCTCATTTGATATATTTTGCTTCTCAGTTTCCCTTTTTTTGATCTGATCATTATACCATATCAAAGAGACTTTCGATAAGCTCCCTAATATTGAAACAATAGTAAGGTAAGCTGTTACCTGGTATACATAATCAAGCCCGTTAGTCAGTGTGTAATTAATATAGTCTGAAGGTGAGCTGGAATACGCGATAGGAAGGTAAATTATGAAGCAAAATATGAAACCTGCTATTGTAAGATATAAAAGCCAGAAAAGTACAATAGAAATTATTGCTTTTCTGCCGAAAATTTCAGGAGTAATTAAAAAATAAAAAATATAAAAAGTTATAATGTTGAAAATCATATTGATAAGAGAGCTGATAAGAAGGGAAGTAAACAGAATATTTTCAATATACAAAAAAGTATTTAATACGGATATGGATGAGATTACTATCCAGAATGTGATATGAAACTTTATGACAGCATTATTTTCCATATTAATACTATACAAAAATAATAAATATCAAATATGAATAATAACCATTTTAAGTGAACCCGCCGGAATATTAAGCTAAATTACATTATCTGCATATAAAAGTGTTTCAAAACCACTCTTTTTTTGCTTAACAATATCTCTCATTCACTGATTATTCAGTGCGATTTAAAGGAAATGATTATCTCACGCAATTTTTTTCGTTTATATTTATGTAAAATTATTATGAGCATTTATAAAATTTAATAAATATAGTTATGAAAACATTGATCATATCAGTCCTTTGTTCGTTATTCAGCTGCATATGTTTTTCACAGTCAATACCAACCGATAGTCTTTATCTTGGACAAATACCGCCCGGATATGAACCTAAAATATTCGTTCTGCCTGTTAACGGCAGCCTTAGACCGATTGAAAGGATCACTATTTCAAGTGATGGCAAGGAAATTATTTTCGGTCAGCTTAATACCTACCCGCCAACCATAACAAAAATATTCAGCTACAGGTACGCAGAGAACAGATGGCAGGGACCGACAGAGCTTTTCAGCGGTTTTGCTGCCCCGGCGTTATCACCTAATGACAGTATTCTATTTATGCAGACAAGTATTACTTACGATATTGCCCGGACATATTATTCCCGTAAAATAAGTTCGGGATGGAGTGTGCCGGTTGAGATGTTTCACTTTTCCCAGCAGTCACATTACACACAGGTTACAAGCCTCAATAATATATTTATTTCTACAAATTTCCCGGGCTCAGTGCTGAGGGATGTTGGCAAAGTAATGATTAATGGCGCAGATACTACAGTAATGAGTATCGGTATGCCTATAAATACCAGCCTGGATGAGAGTGATTTTTTCATTTCCAGGGATGAATCATTCATTATACATGCAAGGCATTCATCTTCAGTTACAGGTGATCTGTATATAAGTTATAAAAAAGCAGGTGGCGGCTGGACAAATTCAAAATCATTAGGAAGCCATATTAATTACCCTACTCCAACATGGGAATACGGTCCGTTTGTTACACAGGATAATAAATACCTCTTCTTTACACGCGGTGCAAACGCATGGAATTCTTACAATACGTACTGGTGCAGAATTGAAAATATAATTGACAGCTTGAAGTTAACAAATTATGTTCCATATTTAAAAAATCAGATTCCGAACCAAACTGATACTGCAGGAAAGCAATTCACATATACAATTCCTGACAGCACTTTTACAGATGATGACGGAAATAATACATTGTCATATACTGCAACACTCAGTAATGGCTCAGCCTTGCCCGGGTGGTTAGGCTTTAACCCGGTAACCAGAACATTATCAGGAATTATAGCACCTGTTCAATCTTTAAATATAAAAGTTACAGCAATTGATACTGCAGGTGCAAGCGCATTCTGTACATTTACACTTAATATAATTCAGCATATTGGTTTAGAACCCTTAAATGAGAATGTACCGGGTCAATTTATGCTGGCACAAAATTATCCCAACCCGTTTAATCCTGATACATACATTGTATTTGATATACCTAAAGCCACATTTACATCGCTGAAAGTGTATGATCTAGCCGGCAGGGAAGTTAAGATATTGGTAAATGAATTGCTCAAACCCGGCAGCTACAGGGTTAATCTAAACGCAGGTAATTTTAGCAGCGGAATATATTTCTATAAACTGGAAACCGCAAGCTTCATTCAAACCAGAAAAATGATACTGGTGAAGTAAAAATGTTTTTAATGATTTTATAAATATTTAAATAAATGTAAATATATTATGAAAGCTGTTATTTGCACAAAATACGGACCTCCTGAAGTACTTCAGCTTAAAGAAATAAGAAAACCCGTGCCCGAATATCATGAGGTCCTGGTAAAAGTAAAAGCAACAACTGCACATATAGGAGATACAAAGATCAGGAGATTTGAACCGGGCCTGGGAGCGGTAAAAGATTTCTTTTTTAAACCAGTGATGCGGATATTAATGGGATTCCGGGCTCCCCGAAAAAAAATACTTGGAATGGAATTTGCAGGTGATATTGAATCAATTGGGAAGTATGTAACCAAATTTAAACCGGGTGATGCAGTATTTGCTTCCACGGAATTCAGATTAGGTGCTTATGCAGAATATTTGTGTATCCCTGAAATAGCAGCCATAGCAATAAAACCAAAAAATATGTCATATGAAGAAGCCGCTCCGGTTTCAAATGCAGGGTTAACTGCTCTGATAAATTTAAGAAAAGCCGGAATCAGGAACGGACAACGGGTATTGATATACGGAGCTTCCGGGAGTGTTGGCACTTATGCGGTACAAATTGCCCGGAATTTTGGAGCGGAAGTTACCGGGGTGTGCAGTAGCTCAAATATTAAAATGGTGAGCTCATTGGGAGCAGCTATTGTTTTAGATTACACCAGAGAAGATTTTACTGAAAGAAATGATAAGTATGATGTGATCTTTGATGCTGTAGGTAAGATACCCCGGGCAAAACGTAAAAAAGCATTAAATAGCCCGGGGATTTATATCTCTGCGTTTGATCTAAAAGGAAATATTAAGCTTAAAGCCCGGGACCTGGATTACCTTAAAGAAATGTGTGAGAATGGGAATTTGAGAACTGTGATCGACAGAATATACAGTATCGAACAGATAGTAGAAGCCCACAGGTATGTTGATAAAGGTCATAAAAAGGGTAATGTTATAATTACTTTGTAAAATAAATAATATTTTTGGATCATAATATTTACAGTACTTTGTGAAAAAATATTTAAAATAATTTTAAAAAGACTTGCGTAGCTAAATAACTACGCTTATATTTGTAGCCAAATAACTACATAATGAATTTAAGAAGAGATGTATTTCAGGCAATTGCGGATCCGACAAGAAGAGCTATACTTATGCTGGTTGCCGGAAAATCGATGACAGCGGGCACAATTGCATCTAATTTTAATACCGCAAGGCCAACAGTTTCAAAACATCTTCATATACTTGCAGAATGTGAACTGGTTAAGCCGGAACAGGCAGGAAGAGAAGTATATTATCACCTGAATCCCAAAAAGATGAAAGAAATAGCTGACTTTATCGAGCCGTTTCGCAGAATGTGGGATGACAGATTTAATAAACTTGAAGCCATTATGAAGAACTACAAAGGAGAAAAAAAATAATATGGAGCTAAAAACCAAAGTTAATGCCTCAGAAGGCAGACAGGATATTACAATAACCCGTGAATTTGATCTGCATGTCGGGCTTTTGTTCAAAGCATATGAAGAAGCAGGAATTGTTGAACAGTGGATGGGTACTAAAGTCATTAAGCTGGAAAACAGAGATCATGGTTCTTACAGATTTGAAACATCAGATGGTAACGGTAAAGTAGTTTTTGCAGCTAACGGGGTTATACATGAATTCAAAAAGAACCACAGAATAATACGAACGTTTGAGATGGAGAATACCCCTTTTCCTGTTCAGCTTGAGTTCATTGAATTTGAAAAATTGACAGAAAGCACCAGCAGGCTTAATATACTTATAATATTCCGGTCATTGGAGTACAGAGACCAGCTGCTGAAGATGCCTTTTGCAGCGGGAATAAATATGGCTCACAACAGGCTTCAGGAAGTAATGAGTAAATAAAAATATCTGATAATGACAAAAAATAAAATATCATCCAAAAAGAAATTGATGCCTGAATTCACAGGGCTGCTGGAAAAATTAAAAGAACGATTTGAAAATAATATGAACCGTCACAAAGGGTTAGAGTGGGAAAAAATTCACGCTAAGCTTGAATCAAATACTGATAAGCTATGGTCACTTAGTGAAATGGAAGGTACCGGCGGTGAACCCGACGTGGTTGGGTATGATAAAAAGACCGGTGAGTTTATATTTTATGATTGTTCTGCTGAAAGTCCGGCCGGGCGGAGAAGCTTATGCTATGACCGTGAAGCACTGAATTCAAGAAAAGAACACAAGCCAAAGAACAGCGCAATTAATATGGCTGATGAAATGGGAATTGAAATTTTAAAAGAAGATGAATACAGGAAACTTCAGGAACTGGGAAATTTTGATACAAAGACATCCAGCTGGATAAAAACACCGCAGGATATCAGGGAGCTTGGCGGTGCTGTTTTTGCTGACTTTCGTTACGGGAAAGTATTTATATATCATAACGGAGCAGAATCTTATTACGCCGCAAGAGGCTTCAGGGGTTCATTGAGAGTTTAAATAACATGAATATGCCAAAGAATAAATCAAATCCAAAAGCAGACTGGTATTTTACAAAACCGCGGAAGTGGCAGCAGGAGATAAAATTATTAAGGTCAATTATCCTTAATTGCGGATTGAAGGAAGAATTGAAGTGGGGCTGCCCCTGTTATACTATCGATGAAAGGAATATTGTCCTCATCCACATTTTTAAGGAATACTGTGCAGTTCTCTTCTTTAAAGGTGCACTGTTAAAAGATAAGGAGAAAATACTGGTTCAGCAGACAGAAAATGTTCAGTCAGCACGGCAGATCAGGTTTATAAGTACAGAAGAAATTACCGAACTAAAACCGGTTTTGACCTTATATATAAATGAAGCAGTGAAAGCTGAAAAAGCAGGCTTGAAAGTAAAATAAAAAAAAACGGCTGAGTATAAAATTCCTGAGGAATTTCAAACCAGGCTAGATGAATTACCGGAGCTTAAAAAGGCTTTTTATTCATTAACACCGGGCAGGCAGAGAGGATACCTGCTTTATTTTTCTTCGGCAAAACAATCAAAAACAAGGGAGTCCAGGATAGAAAAATTTACTGAAAATATACTTAAAGGAAAGGGATTAGATGATTGAGCATTGCAAGATGAGCCTGCATTTTAACTAATAAAAAGCTATCTCATATGGTATGTGGCTGCAATTAGAAATGAGTATCACATTAATTTAATTGCAATTAAATTTGTACTATGAAGGCAATTTTTGTAACCGATCTGCATGGCAATAATGAAAAGTACAATAAGCTATGCGGATATATAAAACAAGATCCACCCGGATTGGTATTTATAGGCGGGGATATCCTCCCAAATTACATGACAGAAGATCCCTTTAAATTTTTAAAACACTTTTTACAGCCGCTGTTAACCGGTCTAAAGAACGAGCTTGCAGAAAAATACCCTTCAGTTTTCTTAATATCCGGTAATGACGATCCCGCAATTGGCAATGATACAATTGCTGAGCTTGATGCTGCCGGCCTGATATATTTTATGAACAGCAGGGTTTGGAAAAGCGATGAAATTGAAGTTGCCGGTTATCAATACGTCCCGCCAACACCGTTCTATCTTAAAGATTCAGAAAAGTATGATGTATCAAGGTTTGTGCCCCGGGGTACAGTCTCTCCGGAAGAAGGTATAAGAACAATTGATGTTCCTTCCAATATCATTAAATACGGTTCAATT
The DNA here is from genome assembly GCA_027492415.1 of Ignavibacteria bacterium. Lineage (GTDB taxonomy): Bacteria > Bacteroidota > Ignavibacteria > Tepidaquicellales > OLB5 > OLB5. The sequence continues at coordinate 16,238 of JAPUEV010000086.1, read as the reverse complement.
AAAAATGACCTTGAGGAGCTAACCAATGAAATAACAGATTTCAGAAATACGATATTATTATTTCACACACCGCCTTATGATACTTCTCTTGATAAAATGCCGGGAAAGAATATTCACGGTAAGGATGAAATTATAAGCGTTGGAAGCATTGCGGTAAAAAGATATATAGAAAAACACCAGCCATTGGCTACTCTGCACGGTCACATACATGAATCTTCGGAAATTTCAGGGAAATGGTACGATAAAATAGGTGAGACATATTGCTTTAACGGATCACATAAAGGTAAAGAGCTTTCTGTAATTGAGTTTGATACATGTGACGCGGGGAATGCTGCCAGAAAACTAATATAAGCTATCTCATCCGGTGACTGCTTAAGAAAATAACTTAAAGACGCCGGATGAGATTAAAATCTATTTACCCATCTTTAGCTGTTTTGCAGGATCAGTGATAGCGCCGATTTTGCTTGCAAAGCTGGTACGTTTTTCAATATCTTCATCAGTTACATAATGCAGATCAAGCAACCCTTCGGAAGTATATCCTGTTTTCAGATAATTAAGCTCGCTTAAGCACTGGCTCCATCCGTCAAACCATAAATTCAGCATATTTATATTTGCATTATCATCAATATGGATCAGGAGATCAATATCACTGGCGGGTCCGGCATTGGCATTTTTGGAACTACCGAAGATATAAAATCCTTTTACACCAAATTTTTCAGCGGGGATAAGCTCCGCCATTCTTTCAGCCATTTTATAGCGCCACTGCCAGTAATTGCTCGGCTGCCACTCAACGTACTCGCTGGTATCCAGGGCGGTAACCTTGGATGCTTTGGGCTCATCAAGAAATGCAATAGCTTCTTCAAGCTCAGCATTTATCAGGACTCTAAGAATTTGTCCATCGGTAGCATGTGTAACATCAATTACTTTTATTGTATCACCCAGTTGTTTAAATTCAGGCAGAAGGTGCTCCAGCATATTTTCTGACTTACGGAAAAATGGTTCATTGAAAATAATATCTTCTGCATCGGGGTAAAGCGGTAAATACCTGATCGATGCTTCCACCAGGTCCTGGAAAAAATGCGTACCAAATGAAAGATCAGGCGTATAGTTACCCATTTGCTTAGCTATTTCTATCAGCATTGATGTATTATTGATATCAGAATAAGTAACATTTACACCAAGCTTTATATCACCGCGGCTGCCCCAACGGCCTGGACCCATCAGAATAAACCTGCGTTTGGGCAGAATTTTATTCAGTTTGCCAACAGCCCTGCCTATTTGAACAAGCTCTTCTCTTGAACCGATATTATAATAACTCTGCGGGTCAACATAAACTATATGCGAAATTTCAGGTACCTTGCCGTTAGAAACATATTTATTTGCGCTGAATATAATGCTTTTCCTCGGTATATCTCTGGGTATCGGGTCAGGTTGAATTTCTTTTGATTTAGTTTGTGAACGGCACTGTAATATATAAAAATCCGTTCCGTTTGATGCGAACTCAATATCTACAGGTGAGTGCATACCTTCCTGCAGTGTATCGAGCAGGAATTTTATTTGAGGTACAAATTTGTTATCTGTAATAAGTCCCTCAAATGTAATTATCAGATCATCAGTTTCATAATCAGCTCCTAACCCCATAGGCTGGGTTACATGATTATCTTTAATTATTGATACCATGCTCTTCAAACCGGGATATTTAGCACCGGTTTCTTTAATTATATCGCTTATCTTATGTGTTTCAAATTCATTGGTATTAAGATCTATCAGATCTATATGCTGCGGAGTATATTTTATTTTTTCCAAAAAGGATACATTTACCCTGAGGTTAGGCTGACCTGGTGCAAGTAATATTGGATAATCATCACCAAGTCTATCAACAGCGCGGGTACCAAGTCCGGGTACAAGCCTGATCAGGCCGTCTTCCCGTTTTATACGCGGCGACCAGCGGAATTCGTTATTACTGAAAGCAACACCGGCATATGCAGGCATAAAATATTTACCAATTTTAGTGCCCACAACTTCCTGTATCATAATACCCATTTCTTCATGGAAATCGAGCAGGTTACGCTCGGCCCGGTATTCAATCGGGTCGGGTCCGAAAGTAGAAGCATATACTTCAGAAACAGCATCAAGAAGAGCAGAAAGCCTTTCAGATTTTGTCCCCTGGTTAGCAATAAACAAACTTTTATATTTCCCTGAAAATGCCGCGCCAAACTGATCCTCCAGCAAACTGGAGCTTCTTACGACAAGAGGGCAGTCACCGAAATCATCCAGTGCTACTGAAACGCCATTTACAAATTCTGATGTAAAATCGGAGTTCTTAAATATCTGAACGATGTGCGGGTACTCCCTGCGGATCTCTTCGATATCTTTATACTTCTGTTCGATCACTTCTTCAAGCTCGTTGTAATGCAGGAAGTGCATAATTCCATCAGATGGGATGAACCATGTCTTAGGGATCTTTATATTTTTGAATTTATCTGAGGTCCTCGCTTTTTTTTCTATTATCTTTGAAGCAAGGAACATACCTGCTGATTTACCGCCAAGTTTACCATAGCTTTTAGATGGCAGAATTATTCTGTCTGTCAGATCATAAAAATCATTTATATCCACAAATTCCTTTGCAATAGAAATAAATTCTGTCTGATCAGTGAAGAACCTGCGGATAAGCGATACCTTTAATCCTTTTTCAATTGAAGGGGATAGCTCACCGTTTGAAAGCAGCGGATAATATTTCCGGAGTGCTTCTGAAATCTCATTAAGTGATGTTTCAAGTGTCTCAACAGCTTTTACAAGTCCACTGCATTTATCTTCATAGATCCATTTCTGGAGCTTTGCTAATATCTCATCATCACTCAGATTTTCATCTGCAAGTTTTATGACTGACTGAACAAAAAAGGCATTATCAAGAGACTTCTTTTTAAGTGGTTTATTATCCTCAAATAATGACTCTCCATCATTGTTCTCAGCTGATTTTTGTTCAATGCCCGCGTCTTTTAAAAGCTTTTGCGCTTCTTTATTTTCCTGCCAGCATAAGTTATGAAGAAGTTTGCGGATAATTGTATTGAATAAAGATTTATCGGTCTTATAAAGCATATCAAGCACAACCTGCCATTTATGTTTTAAGTTACCGGTTGTTACATCTCTTATTTCCTGAAGTTCCGAAATAAATGCAAAAGTATCCTTATGCAGAATAAAATGGCTGAGACGTTCTGAGATAGTGTTAAGTAACTTTCTCTCTTCCTTTAAAAACGGACCTTCGTCAAAATCTCTGACGGGCTTTATATAGTAAACTGAAATATGTCCGACAACTTCATCGTTTACTTTAATATCCGCTCTTTGGAACCATATACTTTCAGTAAAGTGCTCAGTTGTATAGGTACTACCTTTATATTCAAGCTTAACCCGTGTAATATCAGGGAATTGCCACCCCGGAGGAATAGCATCAACTACCAGATTGAAAGCTTCATCCAAAGAAATATCAGAATGATTTAGAGTATCCTCTATTCTGTACAGGCAATTAAGCTCTTTAGCTCTCTCTTCAAGCTCTCTTACAAGATGCTCGATCGGTTGTGTTTTATTAGGCATTATATATAAAAATTATATCAGTTAGGAGAATCTGTTTTGGAGAATTTAATTGAAAATCATATAAAAAAATATAGCCGGGTTTAAGCCCCGGCTATTGGAAATTCAGTGTTTAGCTTAAATTTTACAGCCAGCCTCTATCTTTGCATGCATGCGCGACTTTAGAAATTGAAATAACATAAGCTGCATCTCTCATATAAAGCTTATTCTTTACAGCTGTATCATATACGGCAGTAAAAGCAGAAGACATAATATTATCCAGTTTTGTAAGAACTTCTTCTTTTGTCCAGAAATAATTCATGTTAGACTGAACCTGCTCAAAGTAACTGCAAGTTACTCCGCCTGCATTGGCAAGAAAATCAGGAATTACAAAAATATCTTTTTTCTGAAATATCTTATCAGCTTCCGGTGTTGTGGGACCATTAGCGCCTTCAGCAACAATTTTCACTGTATCAGCTATCTTCAAAGCATTATCACCGCGTACCTGGTTTTCAAGAGCAGCAGGGATCAAGATATCGACTTTCTGTTCGATCCATACATCACCCGGCAGAATTTCATATCCTAATTTTTTAGCTTCAGTTTTATCAATACCGCCAAATTTATCTGTTATCTTCATAAGCTCATCAAAGCTAATGCCTGATTCGCGTTTAAAGGTGTATGATATCTGGTCTTTTTGGTCCCAGCATGATACACAAATAGCTTTACCGCCAAGCTGTGTATATAACTGCAAAGCATATTGTGATACATTTCCAAATCCCTGGAATGAGGCAGTAGTATTTTCGATCTTCATTCCTTTTTTCTTACAAGCTTCGCGCAGTGTATAAATTACGCCATAACCGGTTGCTTCTGTTCTGCCTAATGAACCTCCCATGCCAACAGGTTTTCCAGTTATAAATCCGGGATATTTTCCGCCATGAATTACTTCAAATTCATCAAGCATCCATAACATGTGCTGAGCATTTGTCATTACATCAGGCGCTGGTACATCATTTATCGGACCGACATTCTTTGCAAGCTGTCTTACCCATCCACGGCATATCTGTTCCTGCTCGCGCATGCTTAAATTATGAGGATCACAAATAACTCCGCCTTTTCCGCCGCCTAAAGGAATACCAACAACTGCGCATTTCCATGTCATCCACATTGCAAGCGCGCGGACTGTATCTATAGTTTCCATAGGGTGAAATCTGATACCGCCTTTTGAAGGACCGAATGCATCATTATGCTGAACTCTGAATCCTTTGAAAATTTTTGTTGTACCGTCATCCATTTTTATCGGAATACTGAAATGATATTCTCTTAATGGTTCGCGTAGGATCTGTCTTGTAGCTTCATCAAGTGATAGTATATCTGCTACTTTATCAAACTGTGCCTGTGCCATCTGGTAGGCATTAAAATTTTTATCGCTCATTTTTTACCTCAATCATTAATAAATTTTGTAGAATTATATTCTAAAAAAAAGCTAAATATATGTTTATTATAGGTTATAATTAACGCCTATATACAAATATCATACTTTTTTTGTTAAAATAAATTGATATAAATCATACTTATTTAAAAAAGTAAATCTTTATCAACTTATCTGAAAATCTGAATAAAATGGATTTTATTCGTAATTACTGATAGAATCTTTCGCAAGATTTAATACTTTTTCCTTTAGTTCAAAAGGCTCAAGAACTTTTACTCCTTTACCTCTGCTTACTATCCATGATGCCAGTTCATCCAATGAATTTACTGTGGTCTCATAAATAAATGAACCATCCCCGGTTTCATTGAATACCTCATTTGCCATTAACTGTTTAGGTTTTATTCTTTCTTTCCATATTCTGGAAAACGATAGTTTTATATCAAATTTTTCATTACCTACCCAGCTTTTCCATGAGAACCTGAAGACTTCCTCGAGCACTTCATCATCTATCTTGTCAAAATGCTTTTCTGTTTGCCTGGCTTCTAGTATTTTATTTAAATGGAATTGCTTAAAAGTACTCTTTGAATAAGTTAAAACCCTCCAGTAATTATCTCTTTGAAAAATGAGAACCGGATTTATCTCCCTGCCAAAATCAAGCATACCGTTATCTTTTTCGTAATCAATAGCAGCAACCTGATTTTTTTCACATGCTATCTGCAGAATAACAAAATTTGCAAGTGATTTTTCGCCAAGGCGGCTTACAAGCAGGTTTGTGGATTTATCGACAAAGGAACCTGATGAGCATAATGAAGAATACTGCTGGATCAATTCAAGAAGTTTGGAATCTAATAATCTTTTATTGATGCAAACGCCATTTTTCTTTGTTGTGTGTACGTTTATCCCTATTGCTCTTAATTGCTGCAGGTCCCGTAAGATAGTAAGCTCTTCCACTTCAAATATATATGCAAGGTCACTAGCCCGAATAATACCGGAATAGTTCTGTGATAAAATAATACCAAGAATTTCAAGCTGTCGTTTTAGTTTATATCTTAAATCCTGCATTCTGCAAATTACATATATTAAACAGAACAATAAATAACCAAAAATTACATATTTATATGCACTAACATTAGCAACTCCAGTTAGTTTTATTAGTGAGAAAAACAAAAATATTTATCATGCTATGATATGAATTTTACAAAATTGTATAATAGATTGCAACAAACATTTAACGAGGATATTAAGATGAAAATTGAAACAGATTTAAATAAAAGAAACAACAACCCGGTTGAAAGTATTTCTACTTTACAAAAAGAAAGCGCATACAGGTATTTGTATTGGCTTTTGATCGCTGTAATTGTGATATCAATATTTTCACTTGTAACAACAGTATTCAGCGCAAACAGCAGAATTGAAATATTCCTTGATTCAGTGAATAATTCGGAAACTGTTTATTTTGATTTCGGGAAATATGAATTAAAGAATGAAACATATACCATTATTGATAAAGTTGCAGAAGAATTGAAAAATAATGAAAAATTTGTTCTTAATATTACCGGGTTTACTGACGATAAAGGAAGTGAAGGATTTAATATAGAATTATCCTTAAAAAGAGCAAATGCAGTGCGTGATTATTTAATTTCAAAAGGGATCAACGGTGAAAAAATAATTGTGAGTGCAATGGGTAAAAATGAACCGGTAAATGATAATTCAACTGAAATTGAACGGGCTATGAATAGAAGAGTTATATTTTCAGTTTCAAGCCTTGAGCCAAATATTGGCAGAAACGCAATTGATAAATTAAATGGAAGAAGATATTACGCAGAGGCAACTTTGAAAAATGAATATGTGAATTCAAGCTTAACCATAAGATCACGGGAAGAAATTATTGCGGATATTTCCATACGTGATTCAGCGGGAATGCCGGTTGATTCAGTTAAAGAAGAGGATATTAAAGCTATATTAAAATGGGATTCAAATGGTACAATAGATTCAACTGAAGGCTCTCCCAGGCTGATACCCATTAATGATAAAAAGAAAATAGCATTTTCGCTTACTATGGATTATAGCGGCAGTATGTATGGAACTGATGATTATGATAATAATATCCCTAAAAGTGATAAAATAATTGCCATGGAAAAAAGTGTAAAGCTTTTTATTGATCAGCTTGGAAGCAATATGTTCTGTAAAATAATTAAGTTCGGTTCAAACGTTATACCTCCATTAAGATATACTAAATCAAAAGAGGTTCTGTACGGCACACTTGAAAATAACAGCCATCCCATGGGCGGAACAGCGCTTTATTTATCAATTAATACTGCATTAAATGATACAACATTTAAAAGTAATCCAACTGTGATGAAAACCATAATTGCATTCACCGATGGGATGGAAAATTCTTCAGGAAGAGTTACGCTGGATACAATTTACAGGAACAGCAATATATCGAATACAAAAGTATTTACTGTTGGTTTGTATAATGATGTAGGCAATTATAAACCTGATGAAAATGAGCTTACCCGGAGAAAAAGCGATATGCTGAAGATAGCGCAAAATACCGGCGGATTTTTTTACCAGGCTAATGACCCCGCAAATTTAAAAAATATTTACAGTAATATAATGGACCAGGTTCTTAAATCTTACAATATAAGTATAGTGTGGAACAGCGCTAAGCTGCCACCAAAAGGAACACAGGTAAAAGCAGAACTTAAAATTAATGTAAAAGGTACAACCAGGGTTCTGTATATGAATTATATAATGGAGTAATAGCAAATATCAGATCAGTTATTATTAAAATTAAAAACCCGGAGCAAATGCTCCGGGTTTGACAATTAACATATTTGAACTGAAATATAAAACAGTAATTACTTATAAGCCTTAGAAACAAGGTTGATTAAATAACTGCGTCATTTAATCCACCTTAGAAACAAGGTTGATTAAGTAACCAAGGTTACTTAATCAATATCATCTTTTTCACATCAGTAAAATTGCTGGTTTCAAATTTATAGATATATGTACCGCTTGCATAATTCTTGGCATCCCACACAATTTCATACCTGCCTGGTGTCATATCCTGGTTTACAAGATTTGTCACAAGCTTACCGAGTATATCATATACACTCAATTTTACAAAAGTATTCTGCGGGATATCATATTTAATTGCAGTTACCGGATTGAACGGATTAGGATAATTATTATACAGTTTGAAAACTGTTGGTAATTCATTTTCATTGCCAGATATTCCTGTTAAGAAATCAAGCCTGATACAGCCTGCGGGTGTTGTTGCAAGTGAATCAAAATCAGCCGGTGCAAGCCACTGTGTAATTGAATCCTGTACAACTGAAAAGCCTGTAACTGTGGTTCTCATATGTAAAGTTATACAGCCTGTTGTATCAACCCTGTTGAACCTGATCCTGCCGAGTAAATATGTACCCGGATTCATATAATAACAAGCTCCAAGGCGTGCAATGTTTAAGCTGATAGCAGTACCACCGCTGATCGATGTAGTTGTCATATTGCTGTAGTTGCCTGTATTCATGTTTACATTGGCGCCAGAAACCGTAGCATCAGGATGAATTGTAGCAGCACCAACCGGTGTAGTTGTAAAGTTATATCTTAAATTGCTAGAACCGACCCTCCATTGCTGACCAGCCGGAACTATTGCAACTACATCAATTGCCCATATACCCGATTCAAGATGTGGGTTCTGTAATTTGAATGTTACCTTTACCACAGAAAAACCGGTACCGGAAACAAGGAGCAAAAACAGAAGTGAAATAATAAGTTTTTTCATTGTTATGTAAATTATAGTTTATGTTTAAAAATTTTTTTGAATATCAGGCGCTTTCAATGTGAAAGCGCCTGATAAATAAATTAATTATTTCCTGTTGTTTTTTTGTGTTTTGTAATTTTGTACAGGAGCTTCCTGTTTTTTCCTGTCAAATATTATTTTATTGCTTTTCTTTGCATCGTAATCAGGTGTATTAATAATTATCAGGTTAGTAACCGGATCCAGTGTAAACCCGCATGGCAGGAATGAGCTGTTACCGTTATATAATACCCATAATGTCTGGTCAAGTCCGTCAATAAAACTGTCACCATTGAAATCAGATGGCAGGTATCCGTCTAATCCGTTTTGTGCTATCCAGATAGTCTGGTCTAACCCGTCAACAAATCCGTCACGGTTAGCATCAGAAGGAATCAATCCCCATTTAACCGGTGAGGTTGATACTTTAACCATGTTAAATCCAAATGCTTTTGCAGAATCTGTTGTGAAGTCATAGCCTACTGTAGCACCTCTTGTAACAGTAGTTTTAAATCTTGTCGCAACAGCAAGATGATTTCTATGGTATACCATCATGTAATAATCACCTGTATTTGCATTAGAAAAACTTATTGATGTTGAAAATGTTACTGAATCAAGAACACCTTTGGCTGAATCCACTTTTGTACAGCTTGCAGAATCAACAAGATATACTTTAATTGTATCTCTCATATTCAGTCTACCGTTGCCGGAATTGTAGAATCCGCCCGGAATAACTGTGAGATTAACAATAGCTACAGGTGGCGGAGGAATTATACCTGCAAATTCATCAGCCCCAACATCTGGGGTAGTAACATTCCTGGTATTACCATCGTAATCAGTTGTAACAGGGAATGGTGAGGTAATTGGTGTACCGCCACTCTCGCAATATGTAGGTATAACCGTTGACATATGAAGATTATAAGGATGAGTTGTTGTATTTAAAAGCGGTGAATTTTCAGAGAAAGAATTGTTATCCCTGGGAGCCATTAATGTCTTAAAATCAGATATTGTCTGGCTTGAATTCACAAGATCCAGATAGATCAAGTTAGATGCAGAAGGTGTACCTGCGTATAAATTATTATTGTTGGATAATGCGTCATAATACGTTAATCCGCTTTCGCCTCTGTATAATGCTATAGTACCGCCTGTTCCGGTGTAAATTGATTTATTAATGATAATATTATTTCGCAGATCTGCCTGAGTTGTTGCACCTGCAAGATAAAGCCCCATGGTTCCGAAGTTAGTACCGGTTGAAGTACCATCAAGGTAAATAGTATTATAATAATATTTGCCTGCTGATGTATTGTTCTGCCAGATACCAAGAACACCAGGAAAAGTAGGGTTAGCATCAGCGTATAATTCACTAACGTAGTTATTATATACGTTATAAACTGATGTTAATACAGTATTCGTCATCAATATACCATATGTCTGCGGTGTATTTCCGACACCGGTAGTATTCCTAAGATTATATACCCTGTTATTGTAAATGTAAGCTGTATCAGCGTAATTAAAATAGAGGCCTCCGGTTTGACCATAATTGGTAGTGACGTTATAAACCGTATTATCATGAAAAGATTTATCGCAGCCACCGGTGGTACCTGCTCCGTCATAAATACCTACAAAAAACAGCCCTGTGGCAACTGTTGTGCCAAAGTGAGTAACATCATGAACAGAGTTTCCGTATACACTTTCATATCCTCCTACATTCGGCGGACTTCCGAAGTTATATATACCGTAAATTACGCCTGTTGCAGTTGTTGAATAATTATAAATATTATATACCTGGTTATTGTAACAGTTCTGTATGGGTGTGCTTTGGCTCCAGTATAAAGCATAAATAGGAGCGGTAGTAGCACCTTCAAGTTTTCGTAAGTCCCTTACTGTATTTCCATACACATTCAGTGTATTTGCACTCGGGAAACAATAAATACCTGCCAAAGTACTTGTGGTTGTAGCATTATAGAAATTATAGGCAGACTTATTGAATTCCTTCTCTGTCATGCAGCAAGATCTGATATACAAACCATAGCATGTACCTGTACCTGCAACAGATTGAGTTCTCGTTAAATTTCTGACAGTATTACCTGAAATGTTTGTAACCGAGTTTACATCTGTGTTACTGGCTGATACGTAAATTCCATATTGTGTCGAAGTAGCAGTTGAAAAAGATTGTCCTCCAACAGTATTACTATCTACTGTATTTCCTGTAATATTCTGAATAAATGCAGCGCCAAGATTAGCTATATAGTAAACTGTTGATGAGCTTGTATTAAAATACCTGCACCATCTTACCGTATTATTTGTGATGTTCACAATATTATCTGTTCCGGATGCTCCAAAAGTATTGTAAATTGCTGCCTGCTGAGATGAAGAAACAACAGTTCCATCCGCAGTATCACAAACTGTATTATTAGTAATATCAACAGATGAGTTTGTACCGGTTGATGTAAAAATTCCGTAATGTGTCTGGTTATTCAGTCCGGTGCTGACATTAATAGTATTATTCAGGATTTTCATGCTATCCTGGTAAATTGCATAAATTCCGTAAAGAGTTGAAGTAGTAACTGCTCCTCCGCCTGAACCGATATTGGTTAAAGTGTTTCCTGTTATTGTGCCTATCTTATATGAGTGGTCATAAAGATCATACGGAGTTGATGCTGCGTAACCTGCAAAATACATACCAACCAAAGTATTATTAACAGTGCATCCCTGTATATTTATATTCTCATGCCTTCCATCGGTTGTAGTTGGGCTTGTGGTTGTACCAGCAGCATTTATATTTAAAGAAGATATACCGCAGCTAACCAGGTTAATTCTCTGCATATTTATTACACATCCGCTGAGAGTGTCGTTTTTACATCCGTCTGTTGACGAACCCCTTACAAAAAGGAAACCATATTCCATTCTTTCAACAGCTGAAGCTCCTGTGTAGTTTTCTGTTAAGTCGATATTCTTAAATGAAATATAATCTGTACCTACGATCTTAATAAATGCATCTCCATTTACACCAACAGATGCACCGCTGATAAGTCCAGAACCTGTGGCAGTATTTGAACTTAGAATCGGGTTAGACCCAGCACCATTTCTCTGAAATATTACCGGACCTGCTGCTGTGGGCTGTCCGCCTGTAATATTAATTGTATAGCCGCCTGCTGGTATTGTCTCTGTATATCCTGCCGCAATATTAAATATTACAGGACTTGTACCGCAAACTCCCAATGAATTTAAGTCTGAAATTGCAGCAGCTACTGTAGCATAACTTCCAGGAATTGTATATGTGCCGCAAAGTGGAGGCGGTCCCCATGTCCACGTTTGACCTGAAGCCGGCTTTATAGTATTTGTTAAGGCACAGTTCGAGGTGTTTGAAGCTCCTGTAGTAGTAGCAGCCCAGTTTGTTGTAGTAGTCCTGATATTGAAATCTGAAGTTGTAGAATTAATACCGCACTGGGGTGTGTAAGTTGTTAAAACAATAGTCATCGGACCGAAAATCAGCTGTATCTGGTTCGAGGTTTCATTCAATACCATCTGGTATGAAATATCACTTCCGTCAGCAGTACCGTTATACAATCCCCAACTTGTCCACTGGATGATAAATTTACGATTAGGTGCTGAACCAGTTGTTATATATGATAAATTGCTTGTTGTACCGTTACCTAAAAAATCAGTATTAAAGCCTGCAAACATATTTGTTTGCGCACTTAAAACATTTGTGTAAGTGGTAGTAGGAGTTGCTCCGAATTTTATATACCCGTTGGTACTTATACCGACTGTGGTATAAGCGGTTCCGTTATAATTAAAAGTGAACCCTATAGGAATTGAGCCGTAAATTTCATCATCATTGGATGAAGTTCCAAGTGTTGTACCTGCAATTGCAGTATAGGTACCTGAAGTCTGCGCCCATGTATATATATTAACTGCGTCAGACTGATTAGTACCCGGAAGGATGTTGTCAGTTACATTAATAGCTCCGTTATCGCTTCTTGAACGGAAATTATTTTTTTCATCAATATAAAATAAACCGCCGGGATCAACAGGCTTTACTGCGGTTTTATTTTGTTCTAAGTCAGTAAGATACTCCCTGTATAGTTTGTAGAAGCCAGCTTTTTCTCCTTTATAGTTATTATAAACATCCTGGCTCAGTGAAATCTGCGCCGATAATGCAATTATAATAATTACAAGTAATGGAGTAATTCTATTTTTCATATATTACCTTTTATGGTTAATAGTTTTTAAAATGAATACTTTCAGATCAAAAATTTCAGTTCAATTCACTTTTTAAGCGGTAATTTTATACTATCAGTTTCCGTAGAAGTACCGCTGTTTAAAATAATTTCGCTTACAGAGCACATATCGATCGACTCAATAATATTCTCTTTTCCTGTATTATCTGTAAATTTAATTTTGTACTGACAGTTCTGCGAAACAGCATCAAATGTAAATGAGATATTTTGACTACTTGTCATTGTACTTCCGATAGCTAACCAGGAATCAGAACCAGATGACGAAATATAGATACCTGAAATACTTGAACCTGTTTTATTAATAAGCTTATATTCACCAGAATATGCTGAATTCTGTATCAAAGCAATAAAACAAAGACTGGCAATTAAAATGCTGAGTTGTTTCATATTTCTCTCCCATTAATTAATATTTATTATTTTTAATGAATCAAAACTCTTTTTTTATTAAATTATTATAACGGTTTAATTCTCTTTCATATGATACTTTATAATTTAATGAATTTAGTAAATGTGGTTTGTATTCTGGAATGATCAAATAAAAATATGATTTAATCAGGTATTTTCCATAATTTTTTATGGAGTTACCTTTGTTTTTAAGGAAACTGATTACACTAAAATCACCAAATTGCATAGAAATTGGATTGTAATTTAGTACTATATATAGTTTGATATATACAAAAATATTGTTAATGGTCACTTAAACATATGATTTGAGTTATGTTTTTATATGACATTTATCTAAGTATAATATTTATATATAGCTTTAAGTGTAAATCACTGAAAAACTGTATAGGTTAAAATATATTAAAAACAGTAATTTAAACTGTTTTTTTGGAATAAAATTTAATAATTACGTGTAAGTGGAATTAAAGGAGCATTAAAGTAAAAAACCCGGAGCATATTGCCCCGGGTTTATGAACTATTCAATTAATCAACAAAAGAACTGGATTTCGTCATTTTACTAACCTTAAAAGCAAGGTGATTAAGTAATCAAGGTTACTTAATCAATATCATCTTTTTTACATCCGTAAAGTCTTTCGTTTCAAACTTATAAATATACGTTCCGCTTGCGTAGTTTTTAGCATCCCAAACTGCCTCATACCTTCCCGGCTGCATATCCTGGTTAACAAGTGATGTGACAAGCTTTCCTAATATATCATATACACTCAGCTTTACAAATGTATTCTGCGGAACATCATATTTTATTGATGTTGTTGGATTGAACGGATTAGGATAGTTGTTGTATAATTTGAAAACTGTCGGCAGCTCATTCTCATTTCCGGCAATTCCGGTTAAGAAATCAAGCCTGATACAGCCGGCAGGTGATGTTGCAAGTGAATCAAAATCAGCAGGTGCAAGCCACTGTGTAATTGAATCCTGTACAACTGAAAAGCCTGTAACTGTGGTTCTCATATTCAAAGTGATACAGCCTGTTGAATCGATCCTGTTGAATCTTAACCTGCCTAGTAAATATGTACCCGGGTTCATATAATAACATGCTCCAAGGCGTGCAATGTTTAAGCTGATAGCTGTACCGCCGCTGATCGAGGTAGTTGTCATATTGCTGTAGTTGCCGGCATTCAGGTTAACATTCGCGCCTGATACAGTTGCATCAGGGTGAATTGTTGCTGCGCCAACCGGTGTTGTTGTAAAATTATAACGCAGGTTGCTTGAACCGACTTTCCACTGCTGGCCGGCAGGTACAATAGCAACAACATCTATTGCCCACATGCCTGACTCAAGATGCGGGTTCTGTAATTTAAATTGAACTTTAACCACTGAAAATCCAGTACCTGATACCAGTAATAAGATCAGTAATGATAAAATTATTTTTTTCATAGTATGTAAATTATGTTTTATTTTTTAAATAACCTTTAAATATTCCCGGGTACTTTAAACAGTACCCGGGATGAAATAATTTATTTCCTGCTGTTGTTTTGTTTAATATAGTTTTCAGCAGGATTTTCAATTTGTTTCCTGTCAAACATGATCTTATTGCTTCTCTTCGCATCGTAGTCGGCAGTGTTTAATATGATCTGGTTTGTTATAGGATCAAGTGTAAATCCGCAAGGCAGGAATGAACTGTTACCGTTATAAATTATCCATATAGTCTGGTCAAGTCCATCAATGAAGCTGTCTCCGTTAAAATCGGAAGCAAGATAGCCATCTAAACCGTTTTGTCCAATCCAAATAGTCTGATCCAAACCGTCAACAAATCCGTCACGGTTTGCATCACCCGGTATAAGCGCCCACCTTACAGGTGAAGTTGATACCTTTATCATATTGAAGCCAAATGCCTTTGCTGAATCAGTTGTGAAATCATAACCAACAGATGAGCCCCTGGTTACAGTTGTTCTGAACCTGGTAGCTGCAGCAATATGGTTCCTGTGATATACCATCATATAGTAATTGCCGGTATTTGCATTTGAGAAGCTGATGCTGGTGCTGAAATTAACAGAATCAAGTACTCCCTTGGCTGAATCAACCCTTAAACAGGTGGTTGAATCAACAAGGTATACCCTGATGGTATCCTTCATGTTCAATCTTCCTGTGCCGGTATTATAGAATCCGCCCGGGATAACTGATAAGTTAACTACTGCAGGAGGAAGAATAAAGTTAACATTGAACTTGAATACCTGTGACCATCCGCCGGTACCTGTTCCGTTCTTTCCGTTTACTCTCCAGAAGTAGTTTGTATTGTTTAATAAGCCTGCGCAGACTCTTGTTGTATCGGTTAATGTTGAATCGTTTACAACAAGTGAAGTGAACAGTGAATCTGTAGCTAGCTGAACCCTGTATGTGCTTGCAATTAATGATTTGCTCCATACAAGTGTAACTGAAGCAGGCTGGCTTACTGCATTGTTAACAGGTAAGCGAGGGAATTCAGCCGGTAAAGCAGCATCACTTAATGTAAATGAAGAGAACCTGAACATGCCTCGTAATTTTACACTGTTTGCAGAAGGTGTAAATTCACTCTGGTAGGTACCTGTACCCTGGGGGTAGGTCATCCAGAATGTGTTATCGTTCTTAGCCATCAGCACGTTGGTTGCCGGTGAGGTGATAGTATAAGTTTCGTTATCACCAAAATACCATGTTATATCATATGTTGTGCCGTTTAATGTACCTACAGGAGTTGCGGTCCAGTATGAATTGCTTGTCCTGTTAGGTGTTGTTACGTTTGGCGCAACCGGGT
>JAPUEV010000085.1 GCA_027492415.1 Ignavibacteria bacterium | reverse complement strand
CTGAAGTATATACTGCTGTTAATCTTTGAGGAGCAGTTACCGGCCATATAAATCCGGCATAACTGGAAGGGAAAGATACTTTATCATAGTTAAAATAACCGTCATTTCTGAAAACAGTATTTATATTATTACCCTGCATAAATATACTTTGTGCTGGTGCAAGGCTTTGTGCTATGAGCGGGTATGAGAAAATTACAGCAAAAACTAAAATTGTTTTCTTCATTTTATCAAAACCATCTTTCTTGTTTGGGTAAAATCATTTGTTACTAGAGAGTAAAAATAAACTCCGCTTGAGAATCCTGAGGCGTTCCATTGAGCTTCGTATGTACCGGGCTGTAACTGTTCATTTACGAGTTCGGCAATTTCTCTGCCTAGTGCATCGTATATTATTAATTTTGTATCAAAGGCATGCCTTTGACCTACCTGTGGAACATTAAATTTGATCTTTGTTGAAGGATTAAATGGATTGGGGTAATTCTGAAATAAATTATATGATATTGGAATTTGTGAAGATATAGTTGTAATCCCAATACCACCATTTATAGTTTTAAGAATCGTTCCTGTATTACCAACAGCCCATCCTTCATCATTATTCAGAAAATAAATTGAATTTACCGATGTAGAATATTCCAAAACTTTTTGAACCTGCCAGTTTAATCCTCCGTTTGTAGTACCTCTTATAGAAGTACCTCCAATCCAGCCGGTTTGCTCATTAGCAAAACACATATCACCACCACTGCCCGAGCCTGTCAAATATCCAACCCAATTTATCCCGCTGTTCTCGGTTTTGTAAACCATAGCATTAGGAGTTGAGGAGAAAAAATATCCTGTGCCTGGATATATGAATTGAATGCGGAATGAGCTAACAGTACCCGGAATTGAAAACCAGTTTATACCACCATTGGTTGATTTAAATAAAGGAGAAGTACCTGCAAGGTATCCTGTGTTTTCATCTGTAAACCAAATATCCTGTAAAGATGTATAATAGATTTGATGTTTATAGATAATCCAGTTTATTCCAGAATTAGTTGTTTTAACAATTGAAGAAAATCTTCCTGCCGCCCAGCCCGTATTATCATTTATAAAGAAGATTGAATTCAGACTGGCTGTATCTTGAAATACAGTATTCCAAACTGCTCCACCGTTTGTAGTTTTGAATATAGCTCCATGAACCGAACCGTCTCCTCCGCAAATATATCCCGTTAAGCTGTTTCTGAATAAAATTGATTTTATACTATATGTTGTATTTAAATTTTCTGATTGCCAACTTATACCTGAGTTAGTAGTTTTGTATATTAGGCCTGAATTGCTGCCAATGAAACCAGTTTGGGAATTTATGAAATGCACACAATTAAGATTATTATAAGTAATGAATTGCCTCATAACCAGTTCCCAGTTGAACCCTTCATTAAGTGATTTATATACTTTTCCTGTATCTACAGCGCACCAGAAAGTGTTTCCTAAAGCTGAACTAACTCCATATATTTTTCCTAAATTATTATTATTTGAAATAGAATTCCATGAGAGTCCACCATTAGTTGTTTTGAAATTGCTCCCGTAACTTCCAAACATATACCCGGTGTTTTGTCCAGTAAAGAAGAAAGAAACAACTAAATCATTATAACCGGTATAAATTGGCTGCCAGTTTAACCCGGCATTTGTAGTCCTGAAAACATAATCCCCGGTACCGCAGACGTATCCTGTTTGCTGATCGATAAAAGAAATTTTTGTAAAAAAACCCATATTAATATCAGTATACTTAAACCAGTTATTACCGCTGTTTGTAGTGGTTAATATTGTTCCCCAGTCGCCCGCACATATGCCATAATTATTATTGATAAAATGTATTGAATTGAGTTTATCGTTAACACCTGAATTCAATGTTACCCAGTTCAAGCCTCCGTTTGTGGTTTTATTAATTAAACCATTTAATCCACAGGCATAACCTGTAGTTGTATTTAGAAAATATAATGATAATCCGTTCAATGGTGAGTTAACAATAGACCAGGAACTTCCGCCATTTGAAGTAAAATTCAGCCTGTTATTACCAAAAACCCAGCCTGTAAGAGCATTCAGGAAATAGTAATTACTGCTGCCAATACTATCAGTTCTATTCCATGATATTCCGCCATCTGTAGTTTTCTTATAAAAATTATTACCCATAATGTAGCCAGTCATTTCATTTGGAAAGAAAACACTGTTGTAAAATGGGGTATATGTGTCTCCATATCCTCCAAACATTATCTGCCATCCACCCTGTGAGAAAATACTTGATGAAACCGATATGAGTATAAGTAAAATTAACTTTTTCATTTTAAAACCACCAACTTTCTGGTTTGGGTAAACTCATTTGTTATAAGTGAGTAGAAATATACACCGCTTGTATGATTTGATGCATCCCAATCGATTTCATATGTTCCGGGCTTAAGCTCATCGTTTACAGGTTGTGCAACTTCTCTGCCAAGTGCATCGTATATTATTAATTTGGTGTCAAAGGCATGCCTTTGACCTACTGAGGGAATGCTAAATTTGATCTTTGTCGAAGGATTGAAAGGATTAGGGTAATTTTGAAATAATTCAAATTTCGTGGGTATTTCACTGCTTATCGGCTCAATTCCTATCGGCATACATGTTCTGAAATCATTGTAGTAATATTTCAGGGCTGAGTCAGATAGTGATTGAAGTGCGCATACGTTTTGCAAGTTATTGCCTCCATCGCGCGTTATCATGAAACTAGTCATGACTATTTGTGTGTCACCTGAATTCATTGTGAATGGTCCTGAGCTGATGAAATTCTTCTTGTCAGCAGTAACACTGTCATACCATCCTGTTCTTTGGCAGGCATTGCCGCTAAAACGGAATGGTGTCGGCTGACCAGTCACCCAATTTATCATTTGCTGTCCGCATTCATTTAGACCTTTTAAATAATAGTAAGCTGTGGTATCTACGTCAGGATCACCATAACAACCACCACTTTTAAAAGAATTATGTGAAGTCATTCCAATAATTTTATAGCCCATTAGTGTATCGTAAGGCAGTTTCGCTGTATCACCTGGTGAACCTGTGAATTTTAACGGACTCTGAAGTAATCTGATTCCAACACAAGGAGGGTTTAAACCATATTGTGGATCATCATTATCACCGTTATATATAAAACCCATATTCCTGTTTGTATCACATCCGGATGCATCATCCCCACCATTACCAAGATCAGAGTCGCTTCCTATTGCAATGTATGTGCTATCCCACTGCAAAGAGCTTTTGTTTATTACCCTGTTTTTAACAAAATACATATCTCTCAAAGGGAAACAGTTAAAATTGAAAACTATTTGCTGAATTTCAACTCCCAATGGTCTTGAACCCCCCGGCATACTTAATTCACGTAAATGAACCGAATCTGTGAAATTTGTATAATCAAT
>JAPUEV010000084.1:1165-26517 GCA_027492415.1 Ignavibacteria bacterium | reverse complement strand
ATAAGATAGGGAAAGACGGTTACCAGAACCTGACCGAAGAAGAAAAACGCATTTTATTTGAAGCAAGCAAGAAGATACATTAAATATAGTTTGTAATGACCCAACTGGAATTAAAATCCCATTTTCATAAATTAATTGATGAGATAGAAGATCAGAAAGAGCTTTCTCAATTATATAATTATATGCTGATCTTAAAAAAGAACATTGAAGTTTCCGGTGAAGACTGGTGGGATGAGTTAAGTGATGAGCAGAAAGCTGATATTGATCTTTCAATTAAAGAATGCGAAGATGAAAGTAATTTGATACCGCATGAACAGGTTATGAAAGAAGCCCGAAAATGGTTGAAGAAGTAGTTTGGTTAAAAAAAGCAAATAAGAATTTTAATGATATTCTGGAATACCTGGTTTTGAATTGGTCTGTTGATGTAGCTGCGGATTTTTATGATAAAACATTCTTTGTAATTGAAAATTTAAAAAAATTCCCAGATAGCGGGAATTTTTCAAGTAAACGAAAGCTTTTGAGAAAATTTCTTATCACTAAACATAATTACATTATATACAGAGTACTAAATAATAAATTAATAATTTCCAGAATTGTTGATACAAGGAAGAGAAATTATTAATATGGAAACTATAACTACTTCTAAAAAATATTGCAGTTCTTTAACAAAATACTCACGCTTTAAAACACGTGTTGTTATGGTGGGCAATGTTGGCATCGGGGGGGATAACCCCATCCGTGTTCAGTCTATGACCACGACCGATACTATGGATACCATTGGTACCGTTGAACAGTCAATACGTATGATAGAAGCGGGCAGCGAGCTTGTCAGGATTACCGCCCCTGCCGTTAAAGAAGCTAAAAATCTTGAGAATATAAAAAATGAGCTGCGTAAGCGGGGATATGACACTCCATTAGTAGCTGATATACATTTTAAACCCGATGCAGCTGAGCTTGCTGCAAAAATAGTCGAGAAGGTCCGTGTGAATCCCGGCAACTATGCAGATAAAAAGAAGTTCAAAGTTTTCAGCTTTACCGATGAGATGTACAACGAAGAGCTTGAACGCATTTATGAGCAGTTTTCGCCCCTTGTAAAGATTTGCAAAGAATACGGCACTGCAATGCGTATCGGTACTAATCACGGGTCGCTTAGTGATAGAATTATGAACCGCTACGGTGATACACCTATTGGTATGGTTGAATCGGCGCTTGAGTTTGTGCGTATATGCCGTGACCTCAATTACCACGAAATAATCCTTTCGATGAAATCCTCAAACACACAGGTAATGGTTGAAGCTTACCGCCTGCTTGTAAATAAAATGATGGAAGAGGATATGAACTACCCGCTGCATTTGGGGGTTACAGAAGCAGGTGATGGCGAGGATGGCAGGATAAAATCCTCCGTCGGGATCGGAACACTGCTCGAAGACGGGCTGGGCGATACTATAAGGGTCTCACTAACCGAAGACCCTGAATTCGAAATACCCGTTTGCAAAAGGATTGTGGCAAGATATAATGGAAGAGAAAATCACGTGTCAATTCCTGAGCTTGATAACGAAATTCCTTATGACCCGTTTTCATACCAGCGCAGGAAAACATATGAAACAGATAAAATAGGCAATCACCACGTGCCTGTTGTAATATTAAGCCTTGATGCCAAAGAATATTCTGAACCTTCTTCACTGGAGAAAATTTCATACAGCTATTCCGGTGAGCTTGATAAATGGAATATCGGTGACCTGGCTCCTGATTTTATTTACCTTGGCTCAGGCGACCTCTCTTATGCATTACCCGGCACATTAAAGAAAATTTTTGATTACAGCTTCTGGAAAACACTTGAAAATAAATCAGATTCTTTCCCGTTATTTACACCACCGGAATATTTATCCTCAGAACGCAGATCATACAGGATAAATTTCCTTTCAATATCAATTAATGATATTACCGAAGAGCTCCTTGAAGCAGTGAGAACCGATAAATTCTGTGTACTTGTACTCAACACAGAAAATACCCATGGTATGGCTGAAGAGCGAAGGGCTGTAATTGAGCTGTTTGAAAAAGGAATTGAAGCACCGGTAATTATATCACGCAGCTATAAAAGTATTGATGATGAAGATCTTACAATAAGTACTGCAACCGATCTTGGCGCATTGCTCATTGATGGAATGGGTGACGGCATCTGGATAAAAGCAGAAAACAATATTGATGTAATTAACCGTGTCAGCTTCGGAATTCTGCAGGCTACTAGAACAAGGATATCGAAAACTGAATACATAAGCTGCCCAAGCTGCGGCAGAACGCAGTTTGACCTGCAGATTACAACTGCAATGATCAAAAAGCGCACTGACCATCTTAAGGGCGTTAAAATTGCTATTATGGGGTGTATTGTAAACGGACCCGGTGAAATGGCAGATGCTGATTATGGTTTTGTAGGCTCCGGTCCCAATTGGGTATCGCTCTACCGCGGCAAAGATGTCATCGAGCGCGGCATTCCATACCCCAAAGCGCTTGATAAGCTTATCGACCTCATGAAGGAAGACGGCATCTGGATAGAGAATTCAAATTAGAAATTGTAGCCGCAAGCTTCAGCTTGCGTTTTAAAAGCGCAGCTAACTGAGAACCAGTTAGCTGCGGCGACAGATATAATCAGGGGATATATTCCCCTTTTTTATTTTATAGACACTTTATAATTTCAGTTAAATTGTAAAAAATAAAAGCCCGGTAAAATGAGAAAGAATTCATTTTATATTTATTTACTTTTAATTCCCTTATTCAATATAACAATATATTCACAAATGTTCGGGCAGGAACCCACCGAGCGCCATAGTAATTATGACGTGCAGCATATTAATATTAAAATTGATATTGACCTGAAGGAAAAATATTTATGGGGTACTGTTGAAACATCAATAGTACCCGTTGAAAATGATCTTACTAGCTTTGAAGTTGACGCAGTTGGGATGAATATTAAAAAGATCGAACGCGACCCCAAAACACCGAAAGAAAAAAGATATTCAGGCAAAAAAGTAATGGAAGTTGATAACCTGGTTGAGCTTAAATTTGATTGCAATAAACAGAAAATTAAAATTTATCTGGATAAACCCTTTAATACTACAGATACTATTTATTACAGGATACACTATTCTGTAACTTACCCTGAAAAAGGCTTATATTTTATTTCACCAACTCCTGAATTCCCGGATAAACGATATGAAGTGTGGACACAGGGCGAAGGGGAAGATAACCGTTATTGGTTCCCCTGTTACGATTACCCGAATGATAAAGCTACCACCGAAATAACTGTTACAGCGGATAAACAATTTAATACAATTTCTAACGGTATACTTGCAGATAAATATGAATACCCGGCGGCAACTAAATGGCATTGGGTCAATGATAAGCCTCATTCATCTTATCTTGTTATGCTGGGTGTTGGCAATTGGGATACTATCAGCACTTCATGGGATGGAATCCCTGTAATCTCATACGTCCCGCCCGGGCAGCAAAAATGGGGAGTGAACTCCTACAGGCAGACCGCAGATATCGTTAAATTCTTTTCTGAATACATCGGTTATAAATATCCGTGGCATGAATTCCGGCAGGTAGCTGTGCAGGATTTTATGTACGGCGGCATGGAAAATACCGGCGCAGTTGTACTTTATGAAGGCTCAGTTTATGATGAAAAGACCGAGCCTGATTACAGTTCCACAAACCTTGTTGCCCACGAGCTTGCACACCAGTGGTGGGGCGATGTTACCACTTGTAAGAACTGGAACGAAATATGGCTTAACGAAAGCTTCGCAACATTTTTCCAATGCCTGTATACTGAGCACCTGTACGGGAAAGATGAATTTGATTATAATATTTACCGCAATGGTAACAGTGCCATTTCAGCTGATTCAACCATACGTAAACCTATTTATATCCGCGATGGGTTGACAACCAATACATATGATAAAGGTTCTGTAGTACTGAATATGCTTCGTAATATGATAGGTGATGATAAGTTCAGGAAAACCATGAACATTTATATTAAAAATAATCAGTTCAAGCCTGTTGTAACCAAAGATCTGGTTGATGCACTTCATTCAGCAATCGATGACCCGTTGCTTGACCAAATGCCTGCAAACTTAAGCTGGTTCTTTGATGAATGGATATATAAAGCAGGACAACCGGAAATTAAAGCAGATTATTCATTTGATGAAAAAACCAAAGAGTTGACCATTAATTCTGTACAGGTTCAAAGGATGGACTCAAGCTCAGTTTTTAGAACTCCATTTAACATAGAGATCATCACTGAAAAAAGCAATCAGGATATTTCCATGGAAACATCCGGTGAAGTAAAAACATACAAAATAAAGCTCAGTTCCAGACCCTTGAGTGTAATTTTCAATAAAGGTAATAAAGTTTTAAGCAGGCTTTATTTTACCAAACCTAAAAATGACTGGCTGTACCAATTTAATAATTCAGTAGATGCCGTCGACAGGATAACAGCTCTCAACGGCTTAAAGGATTTCATTAACGATGAAGATGTTGTACAGGCAATTATTGCTAAAATGAAGGATGATAATTTCTGGGGTGTGAGATACGAAGCTGTAAAAGTTCTTGCCGTCTCATCAAGTGATGCTGTCACAGAAGTATATCTTAAATCACTTGTCGATGAAAAAGACCCAAGAGTAAGAAGAGCGTATTTGCTGAATCTAAATTCTATGCTCGATAGCCATCCGAAAGAAAAAGAGAACACAGAATTGCTTCAGTTCTTTTTGACCAATCTTATAAAAAATGAAACCAGCTATTATGCCGCTGCAGATGCAATAACAGCACTTTCGCAGATACTTGATAAAGATAAAATTTATGATGCGGTGATTCCCTTTATTGATATGAATTCACATGCTGATATTATCCGAAGGAGTGTGCTCTCTGCGCTTGAAAGATCAAAAGACCCCTGCTCAAAAGATGTATTCCTGAAATATGGTACTATTGGCAGTACTTCCCGTGTACGTAATATTGCAATATCTGCCCTTGGTGATTACCTTACCGACCCCAATGTCATAAAATTCCTGAATAACAAGCTTTCTGAGCATTTCCGCGGCACACAGGGCATTATTCTTGGACACCTTGAACAGGCTAAAGACCCCACTTCACGTCCATTTTTAGAGAAGCTCTTAGCATCTACTAATGATGATAAGTTCAGAGAAAGGATAAATAAGGTTATTCAGGTAATTAATTAACAATAGTTTATGTTTGGTCCACTTGCTCATTTGCTGCCTTGAAACTCTTCCAAAAAATCAGCATATTTGTAGTCTTTCCACAAAAATTTTAGTGGATTTAAATCAACGCCTTGGACGCTAATATAACGCGTACAGGGAATTTTATTAATTAAATTATTATAAACGGAGAATTTTAACAAACGATGAGCTTACCAAACGAAACACAAAATGATAATGCAGCGATTGAAGAGGTAAAACCCCCTGTAATTAAAACAAAAGATTTTGTTGCAAAAGATTACAGCGAAGAAGAATTTAAAAAATATATTGAGCTTTACGAAAAGACCTTTAATGTTATAAAGGAAAATGAGATAGCAAAAGGAAAAGTCGTTGCAATTTCAGGCAATGACGTTTTGATTGATATCGGCTTTAAATCAGACGGAAGGGTTTCAATTGATGAATTCCCCGATCCTGATAACATAAAAATTGGCGATGAAGTTGAGATATTTGTTGAAAAGATAGAAGACCGCGAAGGTCAGCTTGTACTTTCACGCAAGCGCGCTGATATTATCCGCAACTGGGAAAAGATCACCGCAGCCAAAGAGAACGATACCGTTATACAGGGTAAATGCGTTCGCAGGATAAAAGGCGGATTTGTTGTTGATCTCGGCGGAATCAATGCGTTCCTCCCGGGCTCACAGATAGATACAAAGCCTATCCGCGACTACGATGTATTTGTAAACAAAATGATGGACTTCAAGATCTTAAAGATCAACCATCCCAACGAGAATATCATTGTATCACATAAGGTTCTGATAGAAGAATCAATGTCAGAGCAGAGAGAGAAATTATTAACAACACTTGAATCAGGCCAGGTACTTACATCAACCGTAAAAGCTATCACAGATTTCGGTGTGTTTGTTGATCTTGGCGGTGTTGACGGTTTAATTCATATCACAGATCTTTCATGGGGAAGAATTAATCACCCGTCAGATGTTGTTAATCTTGACCAGACAATTGATGTTAAGGTTCTTGAATATGATAAAGATAAGAAAAGAGTTACACTTGGCTTAAAACAGCTTCAGCCGCATCCATGGGAAAATATCGAAGAAAAGCTTAAGATCGGCGATAAAGTTTCCGGTAAAGTTGTATCTATTACTGATTACGGCGCATTTATTGAAATTGAAAAAGGCATCGAAGGCTTAATTCATATTTCAGAAATGTCATGGACACAGCACATAACCAATCCAACACAGGTTGTTACTATGGGTCAGGTTATCGAAGCAATTGTTCTCAGCCTCGATAAGAATGAAAAGAAGCTTTCTCTTGGCATAAAACAGCTTACACCTAACCCGTGGCAGTCATTGCTTGACCGCTTCCCGGTTGGCAGCAAGCACCAGGGCAAAGTCTGCAACATCACAAACTTCGGCGTATTTGTTGAGCTTGAAGAAGGTGTTGACGGCCTTATTCATATATCTGACCTTTCATGGACAAAGAAGATCTTCAACATTGAAGATTTTGTAAAGCTTAGCCAGGAAATTGATGTAACAATATTAGGCATTGATGTTGAGAACCAGAGAATTGCTTTAGGACACAAACAGCTTACCGATAACCCGTGGAACAAGCTTGCCGATGAATTTAAAACAGGCACAGAAGCTAACTGCAAGGTTATGAAAGCGATCGAAAAAGGAATAATAGTTGAGCTTCCTTCACAGGTTGATGGCTTTATTCCCGCATCACAGCTTTCAGTATCACCGGTAAAGAACTTCGCTGAATTATTCAAAACCGGCGAAGAGTTCAAAGCTGAAGTGATTGAATTTGATAAAGAATCAAAGAAAATTGTACTTTCTGTACTTGAGTATCTTAAAGATAAAGATGAAGCTGAAGTTGATGCTTATGTAGCTAAATTCGGTTTAAAGAAATTCACTTTAGCCGATGTAGTTGACAGGACAAAAACAGCAGCTGAATTAAAGGAAGAAATTGATTTTAAAATTGATGATGTGATAGCAGCTGATAAAAAAGAAGAACAGGCTCAGTAAAACATAAATGGTTAATTAATACTGAAAGCACTTTGCCTTTACCGGCAGAGTGCTTTTTTGTTTTATAAGATATCTAAACAAAACTTATGGAAGATATAAACAAACTAAAAGAAGTAATGTTCAAAGCTGCTGAAGAAGCTGTGAAAATACAGCTGGAGTACTTTGAAAAGGATTTTGAAATTGGCAGGAAACGTGATTACAGTGATCTTGTAACCGAAGTTGATAAGAAGTCAGAAGCACGTATAATTGAAATAGTACATGAAACCTTCCCCGGGCATAACGTGCTGGGTGAAGAAGGCGGCGACCAGCATAAATCATCTGATTATGTGTGGATAGTCGATCCAATTGATGGCACCGTTAATTACGCGCATTCAGTGCCTATCTTCTGTGTATCAATTGCAGTGGAATATAAAGGTGAAATTATCCTTGGCGTGGTAAGCTCTCCCAAAACCCGTGAAATATTCTGGGCTGAAAAAGGCAAAGGCGCTTACCTGAATGATAAAAAGATCAGTGTAAGTGATATTGAATTGCTGAAAGATTCACTCCTTGTAACCGGTTTCCCGTACGGTGCTAAAGATAACTTTGATCACTGCATTGATCACTTTGTGAACTTTGTAAAGCTGGGGCTTCCTATACGCAGGCTTGGCTCCGCTGCGCTTGATATATGCTACCTTGCATGCGGCAGGTTTGAAGGCTTCTGGGAAGTTAACCTGAATGCATGGGATGTGGCTGCCGGGTATTTGATACTGCTGGAAGCAGGAGGCAAAGCTACCAATTTTAAAGGCGGCGCCTATACCGTTTATGATAAGCAGATCCTTGCTTCTAACGGCAGAACAGTACATAATGAAATGATGGACGTTCTGAAAATTGCATATTCAGAAGATAAATAAGAGGAAGGCTCTGCATTTTAAATATTTCCGGTGTGAAATTAGTATAAAGATTTTTAGTATAAAATGGGTTAATATTGTGTAATATTAATCCATTTTTCGTTTTTCCACTAAAGAGGAGGAAATCATTATGATAGCCTTAATTATATTTTTGCTTATTGTAGCAATAGTTGTAAATCAATTAAGAAAAGGTACGCCTAATACCGCAACTCAGAAGCTGTTTTCAGTGATACGTAATGCTGCATTTATCGGGGTAATTGTTGCGGCAATATTTTCCTGTATTGCGCAGGTTGGCGCCGGTGAAGTCGGCGTGCAAAGCCTCTTCGGCAGCGTACAGGAGGGTGTCTTAAGGAGCGGTCTTAATTTTGTTAATCCGCTTGTAAGTGTTAACTCGATGGATATCCGCACCCAGGCTTATACTATGAGCTCACTCAGGGATGAAGGTCAGCAGTCAGGTGATGATGCCATTGCAACGCTATCAAGCGATGGTCTCACATTGAAGCTGGATGTAACAGTTTGGTACAGGCTCAATGAAGGTGACGCACCACAGGTGTATCGTACAATTGGTACAGATTATGTAGAAAAAATTGTCAGGCCTGCTGTCAGAACTGCAATTAGAGATGTATCAGTAGGCTATTCTGCAACTGATATCTATTCTATAAAAAGAGAGGATTTTGTGCGTGATGTCACAAAGAACCTGGAAGCTGCTTTCAACGGCAGGGGAATTATACTTGAAAGAGTATTGTTAAGGAATGTTGAGCTGCCGGAAAAAGTCCGTGCCGCCATTGATGAAAAAATTGCATCAGAGCAGCGCGCGCAGCAGATGGTATATGTTCTGCAAAAAGAAAAACAGGAAGCAGAGCGCAAACGCGTTGAAGCTCAGGGTATTTCTGACTATAACAAAATAGTATCACAGAGTATTACTGACCAGGTGCTGCAGCTGAAAGGAATTGAAGCTACTCTTGAATTAAGCAAAAGCCCCAATTCCAAAATGGTAATTATGAACGGCAAGAATATGCCGCTGATTTTCGGTCCATCAGGCTTTTAAAGTATAATGCCAAATGTCAAATTTCAAAAATTAAAGCAGATAATTTTATTTAATCCGAAATTGTAAATCTCAAATCCGCAATCAACTATGAAAGGTGTACCATTAACCGAAGAGCTGTATAAATATATCACTGATACATTTATACAGGAAGATGATCTTTTAAAACAAATTATAATTGATACTGAAGCTAAAAAAATCCCGTTAATCCAGGTATCACCTGAAACAGGCAAGCTGCTTGGCATGTTCATTAAAATGATAGCCGCTAAAAATGTGCTGGAGATCGGGACATTAACAGGCTACAGCTCTATATGGATGGCAAGAGCACTGCCTGAGGACGGCAAAGTCACAACTTTAGAGCTTACCAAAGCACATGCCGATGAAGCGTTAAGCAATTATAAAAAAGCCGGGCTTGATGGCAAAATTGAGCTCATTCTTGGCAGCGCTCTTGATTCACTGGATAAGCTTGAGGGCAGCACTTATGATATGGTTTTCATTGATGCAGATAAAGAAAATTGTGTTAATTATTTTGGCAAAGTAATTAATATGGTAAGAAAAGGCGGCATGATAATAACCGATAACACACTGCGAAGAGGCGAGGTTATTGAGCCTAATCCAGGTCCGGGCGCTAAAGGAATTATCGCATATAATAAGCTTGTTGCAGGTGATAGCAGGGTTGAGTCTCTGCTTGTACCAATTGATGACGGCATAACCATAAGTCTGGTAAAATGAAATTAAAATGGCATGAATTCACGCGTCCAATAGTTATCTGCCTCTTCAGCCATAACGGTATGATACTTGCAGATAAAGCGCGTGATACCGTAAAAGACCAGGAGTTCTACCGCCCCTTAGGCGGTATGATCGAGTTCGGCGAACACAGCTCCGATGCGGTAAAACGGGAAATAATGGAAGAGACCGGGCAGGAAATTAAAAACCTTAAGTATCTTGGTACCATCGAAAATTTATTTACCTACGAAGGCAAACAGGGACATGAAATAGTTTTAGTCTATGATGCTGAATTCATTAACCCCGAAGTATATAATTTGCCTGAAATAAATGTGACCGAAGGCTCAATCAGGTCAAAAGCCTGCTGGCTGCCGGTTAAGGATTGCACCCGAGGCAAGTACAGGCTATACCCTGAAGGTGCTGCTGAATTATTAACTTTATAACAATATGAAAAAGTATTTACTGCTGATCCTGGTTATTTTACCGTATGTTTTATTTTCACAATCAGGTGATCTTAACAGGATAACTGATGCCGGCAATGGTATATATTTCATGTATTACGATTCATCAAATTCTAAAAGTACAATTGTAGAGTTTGAAGATTTTATTGTACTTATCGAGGCTCCCGTTAAAGATGAAGGCGGAAATGCAACTGAGCTTAAAGATCACAGCGCCGGGGGAGAGAAGATACTTAAAACCCTTAAAAACCATTTTCCGGGTAAACCGTTAAAATATTTTTTACACAGTCACTGGCACCCTCACAGTGTATCAACCATAAATCCATTTCTCAATAGCGGTGTTAAGGTAATATCAACTGAGTCAAATTTTAACGTTATCCAAAAATTTATTGATACTTTAAGTATAGCAGGCTATAAAAACAATTTTATTTTCGTAAATGATTCGCTCGGGATAAGTGATACAAAAAATAAGATTATTGCTTACAGGTTCACAAAGAAAGAATATCCAAACGTACCAACTGATGATTACCTTTTCTTCTACCTGCCGCAGCAGAACATGATGCATTGTGCCTGTATGTATAACAAGTGGGAAGGTAAGCCCGTTGACGGCAAAGAGATATTAACAGGCAGGGAAGAGGATCTCTACAGGTTTTTAAGCGCAAAGAATATTAAACCTGAGTATCTGATAAGGCTATCGGTTGAGAAAAATGAATCAAATGATATGCAGCCTGTTACAGCCCTGGAATCAGTAATGACAAACGGAATCAAAAGCTCTGATATTATGAAAGAGCTTATGAAAACCGACCAGAAAACACTCGACGAAAAGCCGGATGAATTTTTGCAAAGCCTTATTGTAAAAAATATACCGCCATCTATCATTAACTCAATAGTATACTCATTATTCCGCTCAAAAGAGCTTAACAAAGCATTATCATTTGCAAGAATACAAACACTGTTAAATCCCTCTGACCCAAATGCATGGGATACCTATGGCGAAGCGTATTATATTTCAGGTAATAATATTATAGCGGAGTACTACCAAAAGCAGACAAAAAAGATCTCGCCGGAATTCACCGCCGGAGGTGTTGAAGTTTGGCAAAAAGACCTGGAAAATTACCGGAAAATATGGGAAGAAAACAACAGGTAATTGTGTTAATTTTTTAACCAATTAATTTGTATTTTTTACAAACTTTATAACTCAATTCTCTTAACATGCTGTTAATACAGTAATATCCCAACAAAAGGCAATAAAAACGGAATTGTTCTGCCTTCAATTATGTGTTATATTTGTACTTAATTTTCCCAAAAAATGCCAAAAATAACACAAATTAAAGCACGTGAGATTCTCGACTCACGCGGAAATCCTACGGTAGAAGTAGATATTATTTTAAATGATGGTACTTTAGGCAGAGCTGCCGTTCCGTCAGGCGCTTCAACCGGTCAAAAAGAAGCTGTTGAATTAAGAGATGGTGATAAAAAACGCTACATGGGTAAAGGTGTACAAAAAGCCGTTGCCAATGTTAACGATATCATTTCAAACTCGCTGATCGATTCTGACCCCACTGACCAGTTAAGGATAGATTCAATTTTACTCGAGCTGGACGGTACTAAAAATAAGTCTAATCTTGGCGCAAATGCTGTGCTGGGTGTATCGCTTGCCGCAGCTAAAGCATCTGCTATTTACTACGGACTCCCGCTTTATAAATATATCGGCGGTGTTAACGCAAAAGTGCTCCCAGTACCGATGATGAATATTATCAACGGCGGCAGGCATGCAGATAATAACCTCGATTTCCAGGAATTCATGATAATTCCCGCAGGAGCAAAAAGCTTCAGGGAAGCGTTAAGAATGGGAACAGAGGTTTTTCACTCGCTTAAAAATGTACTGCATAAAAAGAATTTAAGCACTTCTGTTGGCGATGAAGGCGGTTTTGCACCTGACCTTAAATCAAACGAAGAAGCTTTTGAAGTTATAATCGCGGGTATTGAAGGCGCGGGATATAAAGCAGGTAAAGATGTTTATCTTGGCCTTGATGCTGCTTCAAGCGAAATGTGGGTAAAAGGCAAATATGAGTTCTACAAATCACACCAGCCCACTAAAACAGCAGCCGAAATGGTTGAGCTGTATAAACAGATGGTAAAGGATTTCCCGATAATATCGATGGAAGACGCAATGAGCGAAGAAGACTGGGACGGATGGAAGCTGCTTACCGATGCTTTAGGCTCACAGGTTCAGCTTGTTGGCGATGATGTTTTTGTTACGAATAAAGAAATTCTGAAAAAAGGGATCGAGAGCAAAATATGTAATTCTATCCTTGTAAAAGTTAACCAGATAGGAACACTCACCGAAACGCTAGAAACAATTGAGCTGGCTAAATCAAGTTCATACACAAACGTAATAAGCCACAGAAGCGGTGAAACTGAAGATGTCACAATATCTGATATAGCAGTTGCCACAAACGCCGGGCAGATCAAAACAGGTTCACTTTCAAGGACCGACAGGACAGCTAAATACAACCAGCTTTTAAGAATTGAAGAAGAGCTTGGCGAAATGGCTGTATTCCCCGGCAGAAGCATTTTTAAAGGATTGAATTAATAAAAGGAATAAACCAGAAAGCATAAATGAAATCCACCGATTTTAAATTTTCTATACCAAAAACCTTAGTAGCGCAGCACCCAAAGCTCCCCAGGGATGAGTCAAAAATGATGGTTATAAACAGGAAAACCAAGGAGCTTGAAAATAAAAAGTTCAAAGATATAATAGATTATATGGATGAAGGCGACTGCCTCGTCTTAAATGATTCAAAAGTGTTTGCAGCAAAGCTTTTTGGCACCAAAGAAAAAACCAACGCAAAGATAGAAGTATTCCTCTTAAGGCAGCTTAGCCAGGAAGAAAATATCTGGGACGTTCTTGTTGACCCTGCAAGAAAAGTAAGAATAGGTAACCGTATCTTCATTACAAAGAATCTGTACTGTGAAGTAATTGATAACACCACTTCACGCGGCAGGATCGTAAGGTTCAATTACCGCGGTGATTTCCAGAAGTATATTGATAAGCTCGGCAAGACACCGCTTCCTGAATATATTAAGCGCGAACCCACTGATTCTGACAGGGAAAATTACCAGTCAGTCTTTGCTGAAAATATCGGCTCTGTTGCTGCGCCGTCTGCCGGACTTCATTTCTCCAAGGAATTGCTCAGAAAAATAGAGAAAAAAGGCATCAACCTGCTTCCTGTTACACTTCACGTTGGGCTTGGTAAATTCCGCCACGTCGAAGTGGAAGATCTTACAAAACACAGAATGGATTCTGAGTTCTTTGAAATTCCTGATTATACAGCCGAAGAGGTTAATAAAGCAATTGAAAGCAAAAAGAAAATTATAGCTGTCGGTACATCTGTGGCTAGAGTGCTTGAAGCCAATACTACTGCCGGCAGGTTCATACGTTCAGGCAAGGGGTGGACAGATAAGTTCATTTACCCGCCTCAAACATTAAAGGTTGTGGATAAATTTGTAACAAACTTCCATAACCCGCAGTCAACCATGGTAATGATGGTATGCGCATTTTCTGATAAAGATATTGTAATGAAAGCATACAAAAAAGCTGTTAAGGATAAATACCGCTTTTACAGCTATGGCGACTCAATGTTCTATATATAATCAAATAAAAATGGATTCTTAATAAATATTACCCCGGTTAGTTAATTCTTTCCGGGGTATTTTAATTTTACCAATGATATCCCGAAACATTCACGTAATAATTACCGCAGCAGGCACGGGCAGCCGCTTTAATAAAAGCAAAAAAAGCTCAGCCAAACCCAAACAATACCTTAACCTGCTTGGCATGCCTGTTATACTCCACTCACTTCTAAAATTCCAGAAGCTCTCCCCGGTTAAAAGCATTTTTATTTCAGCTGAAAATAAATACTTTAACCAGCTGCATACAATGGCTGAAAAAAATAAGATAACCAAGCTTAAAGCGCTTGTAGAAGGAGGCGCTACAAGGTTTGAGTCTGTCCGCAATGCGTTCTATGAGCTTAATTGCAGTGATGATGATATTGTATTTATACATGATGCGGCCCGCCCAAATATTACACCTAAAGGGCTTAAAGAATTTACGGAGCTCTCATTTAAATATGGTGAGGTAATACCCGGTATAAAAGTATCAGAAACCGTAAAGCGGGTTAAGAACAGTATCATTACAGAAACTATTCCCAGGGATGATCTCTGGCTTATACAAACTCCTCAGGCTTTCCGCTATAATATCTTAAGCAGCGCATATATACTTGCCGGCAAAAGAACTGATTTTACCGATGAAGCTTCGCTGGTTGAGTATGCCGGCTGTAAAGTAAGGATAGTTGAAGGCTTTGAGAACAATATTAAAATTACAAATGAAGCTGACCTGAAAACCCTGAAAAAGTTAATGAGCAATGAGTAATGAGTAATTATACTAAACCATTATCAGTAGCACAGACATTCTTGTCTGTGAAATAAGCTAAACCATTATCTGCAGCACAGACATTCTTTTATACTTGTCATTCCCGCAAGCCTGCCCGAGGCACGGCCCAGGCGGGAATCCATATATACCTTATGATTTCGTCAATAAAATATTTCATTATCCAAAATTTTGTCATTCTGCAATCAGGGGATTGACACATAAAAAAAAGGGACTCAATCTGAGTCCCTTTTGAATTATATAAAACTATATGCCAACCTTAGAAACAAGGCTTGCAAATTAACTATGTTATTTTACTAACATCATTTTCTTAACTGATGAGAATTCACCTGCATCAATTCTGTAGAAGTAAATTCCGCTTGCAAGATTTGAAGCATTGAAATCAGCTGTATAGAAGCCCGGCTGTTTCGTTTCGTTTACAAGTGTAGCTACTTCTTTGCCAAGTACATCAAAAATCTTCAGTGATACATTAACTGCTTTGGGAACTGAATATTTTATAGATGTTGTTGGGTTGAACGGATTAGGATAGTTCTGTGCAAGTGAATAATAGTTTGGTATTTCAATTGTCTGTATACCTAATATTGTCTGGTAAGAAACAGTGATACACCATGCTTTTAATACACCTGAATCACCTGTAGCTCCGTCAGTTATCTGAAGAACCCAGTTACCGTTAACCGGCTGTCCGTTGATAGCTGAAAGCACTGATGAAGGTTTGAATGATCCTGTGAAAGGAGCTGTTCCGCTTGCAATTGGTGTAACTGCAGAATCATTTAATATAGTGCCAATAAAGTTGTCACCGCTGCTGCCTACTGCAGATATGATGCCAACACTTGCTGCGCCTCTTGTTAATGTGAATGTAAGATCTGCATCCCATGTATGGATAACAGTATCTATTTTTACGTTAACATCTGTTACATTAAATGAATTTGCAATATTAACTGCTATCTGGTCAGTTCCTGAACCGTTATCCGGAATAAGAACATTTAAACCGTTACGGCAGAACGTTGTCTGTGATGTAACTGTTCCTGCAGGTAATACTGTTACTGTTGTTGAAATTGTATCATTGCCTCTGTTTTCGTCAACTGCAGCACCGCTGAATATTTTCAGTGTGTATGTACCTGCTGTTGGAGCCCAGTTAAATGATGTTGAATCAACTGCATTTGATGGTAAGCTTGCAACTGTATTTGTTGTCTGGATAACGCCGTTTACCGAGAATCTTACCGGTAAGCTTGTCTGTGCGTTTGTACCGCCGTTTGTTAATTTACCTTTAATAGCATAGTTGTTGCCTGCTGTAAATAAGCCGGGTAAGCTTAAGAAAGGACCAACTACTACATCGTTTGCAGGAGGAGGACCGTATGTGATACCAACTGTCCATGCCTGGTAAATACCTGATGAGTTATCAGCCCAGAACGGGAATACTTTTCCTGATCCTGATGATGATGTGATACCTGTATAGTCACCCTGGTATCCGCCTGCAAGTCCTGGAATAGGAGCAGGTGTGAATGAGTGATCGCTTACTGCAACGTCAGTCCATGTTGAACCGCCGTTTAATGAGCGTGACATCCAGAATTCTGTTACAAATCCTGATGTATTTCTCTGGTCATAATAAGATACGTTCACGCCGCCATCTGCTGATACGCAGACTGCCGGACAGTAGTTATATCTACCGCTACCAGGTGTATCCTGGTTAACTCTTGTATGTGTCCATGTTGTACCCTGGTTTGAAGAAACGCAAATTGTTACGTCAGATACGTCTGTAGCCGGGGCAACAGTTTTTTCTGAAAGTGCAACATAAAGCCATCCGTTCCTTGCTCCGCCTGTTTTATCAATAGCGAAACGCGGGAAGCCGGAAGCCCTGATACCATTAAAGAGTGATGCAGCTCTGATACCGTTAATATCTACTACGTTATTGTTTGATACGGTCCATGTAACACCGCCATCTGTTGATTTTGCAAAACCTAAGTTATCTTCTGTTGAGTTCTGTCCATTGGTTGTACAATGAGCCCAAACAACATAAACAACGCCGCCCGGTCCAACTTTAATATCGCATCCCTGGCAATGATGTCCTGATGCAGGTACCGGTGATACCGGTGCTAATGTTGTCCATGTAACACCGCCGTTTGTTGAGTATGAACCGACGATCCTGTTTACGTTTGCTCCTGCAAATTCTGTCCATACAGTATATGCTCTTCCAAAGAAGGGGCTGCCTGTAACGTCATCAACTGCAGATAAGTTTTTATCGAAGCTTGATACGCCCGGGAAGTTCATGTCAAATGTCCATGATGTTCCGTTGTTATCTGAGTGGCCAAATCCCTGGATACATGAAAGTCCAAGTCTGCCTGCCCATGTGCTGCCTGTAGGCCATACAATTGCGCCCGGGTCACCGCTGTTAGGTGTGTACATCTGGAAGTTACCTGACCAGCTTGTACCGCCGTTGTTTGAAAAACAAAAACCGGTTCCATAGAATGAAGGACCGTAGGAGTTCCATGATGCGAACATAACAGAGCCGTTTCCTGTCATATTTGTAGCATCTATTTCGCTCTGTGTTGCTGTGTGCGGGAAAGGTCTAACGTTTGGCGGAAGAACTAAAAGTTCCTGGCCTGTGTTAACGTAACGAGTTGTCTTATTAGGATTCTCGTAGTTAACCTGATCTTCTGCTGCCGGTAAGTTGTAATACTCACCTGTTGGATATACTTTGCTCTGCGGGGATTTCCATACCCACTCAGGTACATCCTGTGTAAATACATTACCAACAAATAGTAATGCGCACACAAATGAAAGTGTGAATTTTATTCTCATCATTTCCTCCTGGACATAAACGAATACGCCCAAATGATTTTTAATTTGGTTAATAAAAAGTGATTTAATATAGTGCATTTTAAGCGAATAATTATAAAAATGCAAGTTTATTTTTAGTATTAATCTGGTATAATTAAAAAATTAAAAGGAGTGTAGTATATCAGAGATACTAAAAACTGCGGATGAAATTATCCCAAATTTATACATAATAATAATTAGTAATCCTTATTGATATTATTTTTATGTATTTTAGAACATGAAATTTTATTTGTTGATAATATTTGTATTGGTAATATCCATTTTTTGCCAAAAAACAGAAATTTCTGCACAAAATTACTGGATTTCACAGACATCACCCGTACAGAAAAAGTTAACAAAATGTCAGTTCCTTGATTCATTGTACGGATGGGTCATTGGTGACTCTGGTACCGTAATCAGGACTACCAATGGCGGCATAAACTGGAGCGCTCAGCCTACCGGGGTTATCAGCTCAGAGCTGCGTGATATATCATTCATTTCACGGAATTCAGGCTGGATAATTTCTGTTGATTCATCTTACAAAACATTTATCCTCAGAACTACAAATTCCGGGGCAAGCTGGTCCAAAATATATTACCCTGATACTACTATTATATTGAATACAATTTTTTTTAGTGATGCCTCGACCGGTTATGTCTCCGGGTTCAACGGAAGAATATTTAAAACAACAAATAATTGTGCCTCGTGGAGTGAGTGCTATATCGATACAACTGGCTGCCTTTATTTATTTCCTAAGAATGATATTAAATTCATTAACTCTCAAACCGGTTACGCATGCGGCGGCGTTCAGGACCTGCAGGGAATCTTTCTGAAAACTACCAATGCCGGGGCAGTTTGGTTTTCTTCCTGCATTTCCGCTGAACCTATGAATGAAATTAAACTCCTCAGCAATACGCGGATAGCCCTTATAGGCGGCGATTTTGACGTGGGCAGCATTTACGGTTTATCTGAAAACTCCGGAAGTTCCTGGTACTATGCCCAGACAACTTGTTATGGCAATGCAACATCCTTTGCTTTCAGAACTCCTGCAGAAGTATGGGCTGTGCAAAGCTTCTCAGGGCTCTTTTCGGTTAATCTCGATTCCATGAAACCCGGCACCAGGTGGCAGTGCATTAACACACCGGGTAACATTGCGCTCAACGCAATTGAGTTCCTTTCGCCAACTGTTGGTTACACATTCGGAAATCACGGCAGTATCTTTAAATATAACCCGGAAGTTATCGGGCTGCAGAACAATAACAATTCAATACCGGGTAATTACCAGCTTTACCAGAACTATCCTAACCCTTTTAATCCCCAAACTAATATTGAGTACTACCTGCCTGATGCATCAAATGTAGTGATCAAAATATATGATGTGAGCGGCAGGGAAGTTAAATTGTTTAATGAAGGCTTAAAGGTACAAGGCAAGTACAGCTTCAGCTTTAATGCAGCTCTGCTGCCATCAGGTGTCTATTATTATGAGCTGAATACAGAGTTTGGAAAGCTCTCAAAAAAAATGGTACTGCTAAAGTAAAAAAGGCATCCTTTCGGACGCCTTTAATTGGGAGTAATACTAATGATACATGAAACATTTACAGAATGAAAATTATTTAACCAATACCATCTTCTTAACTGATGAGAACTCCCCTGCATCTATTCTATAGAAATATATTCCGCTTGCAAAACTTGATGCATTGAAATCAGCTGTATAGAAGCCCGGCTGTTTAGTTTCATTTACAAGTGTTGCAACTTCCTTGCCCAGTACATCAAATATTTTAAGTGTAACATTAACAGCTGTTGGCACCGAATATTTTATTGATGTTACAGGGTTGAACGGATTAGGATAGTTCTGCGCTAATGAATAGTAATTCGGAATTTCAACAGTCTGCTGAATACCTGTCAATGTCTGGTATGTAATCTGCAGACACCATGCTTTTAGTAAGCCTGAATCGCCGGTTGCGCCGTCTGAAATTGAAAGCGTCCATGTGCCGTTAACTGCCTGGCCGTTGAACGGGCTAAGCGATGATGCCGGCTGGAATGAACCGGTGAAAGGAGCTGTTCCGCCGGCAATTGGCGTTGAAGCTGAATCGTTAAGCACTGTGCCTATAAAGTTATCGCCGCTGCTGCCAACCCCTGAAAGCAGGCTTACATTTGTTGCGCCTTTGATAAGCGATATCGAAAGATCTGAATCCCATGTGTGAATGATAGTATCAATTCTTACGTTAACATCAACTACATTGAATGAGTTTGCGATGTTAACCACCATGTTATCGGATACTGTTGCATTATCAGGTATTGTAAGATTTACATTGTTCCTGCAGATCTGTGTCTGTGCATTGCTTATATTTGCCGGAAGTACTGTAATAACCGCTGTAACTGTATCATTTGCCCTGTTGTTATCTACAGCCAGGCCGTGGCAGATCTTAAGTGTGTATGTTCCTGCAGCAGTTGGTGTCCATGCAAATGTTACTGAATCATTTGCGCCTGAGGCAAGGCTTGGAATAGTTACAGTTGAACCTGTAATTGTTCCGTTAACAAGGAACCTGCACGGAATGCTTGTCTGTGAGTTTGTGCCTATGTTTGTAATTCTTGACCTGATGTTATAAGCTGTGTTTACAGTAAATGAGCCCGGGAAGCTTAAGAACGGACCTGCTGCTACATCGTTTGCAGGCGGCGGACCGACTGAAAGGAGTGCAAGGTTAGCATTGATAATTCCGTAACCCATTTCGTTGTTCCATGTGTTGCCAAGGTTTGTCAGCGGACCTGCTGATGTATATGAGTATGAGCCTTTTTTAAGTGCTGTCCTGTTAATTCTTGCTCTTACTGTATCCCATGTCTGGGTGGAATCCTTTGAAAGAAGAAGTGCTGCTACGCCTGAACAGTTTGGTGTTGCGCTTGATGTTCCGTTGAAATCCTGGGTATAATTTGTTGTTGTATATCCCGGTGCGCCCATCCTGTCAGTGGAGTATATCTTAACGCATGGCGCAACTATATCAAGCCCTGTTCCGTAATTAGCGCCCCACCAGTTCTCGTTATCACAGCTTGAAGGTGATTTTCTCTGTGCGCACGGGCTGGTGCCGCCAACTGAAATAACTGTTGTTAAAGTTGAAGGCCAGCTTAAAACACTGTTACCGTTACCTGTTGCAAAACACCATACTATACCTTTTCCGTTTCTGCCTAATGTAGTTCCGTCAAGTATAGCGTTATCTGCTGCTGAAATAGGGCTTCCGCCGCCCCATGAATTGCTTGATACCCAGCAGTTACCGAATGTTCTAACGCCTATCATAGCGTTGGTAATAGCTGCTGTTGTTGTGCTTCCGCCTGAATTGAATATCTTTGCTGAAAATATTCTGCCGTTCGGGCAAACACCTGAAACACCTATGGTGTTATTGTTCTTTGCGGCAATAATACCTGCGCAGCATGTACCGTGATTGTAATCATCCGTACCGCCCGGTGTGCCTGCGTAATAATTATACTGGTAACCGCTTAAAATATTAACTGAAAGATCTTCGTGCAGTGTATCAATACCTGAATCAACAACTGAGATCCTGCACTGTGAAATTCCCTGTGTCTGGTTCCATGCGCTGTCTAAACCCATATCAACATCTGCGGTTCCGGTTCCTGTTACAGGAATGTTTGAGCCTGTGTTGATGGCTGACCACTGCATCGGAAAGTACTGGTCATTTGGTACGAACTGAAGTAAATTTGTGTAGAAAAATCCCGGGTCAGAATAATTTGAAACACCGTTATAATATACTTCATTTGCAAAATCTATTGAAGTTTTGTTCGGTGTGTTCGGGGTCTGTATCAGGTATGAAAGTCCGCCTGAGAGATCTAGCTGCTGAATTATTGCCATATTCTTGCTGCTTAAATACTGGTCTATCTGCTGTTTGGTTAAGCTAGGCTTAAACTGAACAATAATATTGTTTTCGCAGCCTATTAATGTATTTTTATTCCCAAAGCCTTCTTTAACTCCAAAAACCGGTGAGGCAGCATCAACTGAATTGTTTGTTTCAAGTGAGCTTACTATGCTGTTAATTGAAACATTATCCAGGTTTGCGCCCAGCTTAATGAACTGTCTTACATCGTTATTTTCAAAGGAATAATCCGCGGGAATCGTGCCGTACGGTCTTATCAGGTTCTCAAATTCAGATTTGCTGATGATATTTTTCAGCTTTACATAAATCATATCCGGTTTGTGGTCTAAGTAATATCTTTGACCCTGGTAATAATAGTAGTCAGTAACATTCCCCGGATTTGAAGTTGTACTGAAGTTATTCCAGCCTATAAAGCTGGATGATACTGCCACTATTAAAAATA
Organism: Ignavibacteria bacterium; assembly: GCA_027492415.1. Lineage (GTDB taxonomy): Bacteria > Bacteroidota > Ignavibacteria > Tepidaquicellales > OLB5 > OLB5. Next base: position 4,562 of record JAPUEV010000084.1, on the reverse strand, counting down.
ACAGTATTCTGGAAAAGTTTTTCATATATTAAAGATCTCCTTGATTTGTTTTAAAAATATTTAGCTTATGAATATTTAATGTAAAGGTAATGTAAAGTTACAGGCATGAAAAAAGGAATAAAACCTGAACAATTTAATATTATAAAATATTAAAATTACTTTACATTGCTAAAAAATATCCATAGCAATAAAAAGCATTGTTCATTTTATTCCTCCTGAATATTGAACCATTTTCAATATCCAATAAAATGATACCGTTTTGCTGTGCTTATAATGTAATTTGCTATATTTGATTTAAAATATCAAGATTAATTTTAAGGATTTAATCTTAAACTTACTTAAGGGCAGCAGATTATATCCCGCTTTCAGTGAATACTTTATTGAAGTTTTTTATGTAAATTTCCTTAATTTTTTCAATATCAGCCTTATTGCCTGTTATTTTTTCCACACTGGTTACACCCTTATGGAAGATCCCGCAGGGGATAATCTTATCAAAATAACCCAGGTCTGTGTTAATATTAAAGGCTATACCGTGCATGGTTATCCACCTTGAAACCTTTATCCCTATTGCGCATATTTTTTCCTCGCCAACCCAAACCCCGGTGAACTCCTCTTCGCGGTGTGCTTCAATTCCCAGGTCCTTCAAAGTCAATATTACCGTTTCTTCAAGCTCACGCAGGTAACGGTGAGTATCTTTATAATAATTGTTAAGATCCAGAATGGGATAAACAACCAGCTGCCCCGGCCCGTGATATGTTATATCGCCTCCGCGGTCAATTTCATAGTAAGAAATGCCCTTATGCTTCATTTCTTCATCGCTTATCAGGATGTGATCCCTGCTTCCGGTTTTACCTAAAGTATAGACATGGTTATGCTCTACTATATATACAACATCATCAGAAGTGCCTTTTTGCTTATTTAAATGCGTTTCCTTCTGGAGGTCCCATACTTCTTTATAATCTGCAAAACCTAGATCTTTAAACTTTACTGGCATTTTACCGCATCAAATTAATTATCTGGGAACAAGTTTAGCTTAAAAAGGTTATAAGTAATATTCATTAAAAAATCTTATAAAAAACATTAAAAAACCGTCCAATATACAGGTTATCTGTTATATTTATATGTAAATTGCGGGGTTTATTTAATAAATAACTTGATTTTCAAAGTTGAAAATTTTATATTCGGTTCTGAAATTGGTGTATTAGCAAAATTAACAAAGGAGAAAGCAAATATATGAAAAGACTATCAGGCCTTCTTTATATACTTTTCGCCTTCATCTCTCTTCAATATCTGGCCGGCTGCGGCGGTTCCAATACAGATGAGGAAGAATCAGCTGATGTGAAAAAGAAAAAAGATTCAGTAAGCGTATATACTGCGCTTGAAAACGCAAGGATCCACTATACAAAGGCTCTGCAGTTCAATGAGCAGGCTGATTCAAAATCTTCCGGTGAGGAATTTGAAGCGGCTTTAAAAGACCTGGGTAAAATAGATACTAAAAACCTTGAAAAACACTATGGCTGGGAAAAAGACTACAAAGAAATTACCATAAGCATAGTGCAGGATTATATTACCGCGCACAGTGACTTAAGCGAAGATCACAAAGTTTTTAAGCTGGCTTCAAAGCTTGGTATCAATTATGAAAAAGTTGAAAAGAAATCTTACTCAAATACTTTTAATCCCGATGAACTGCCGCTGAACAATGATATTCCGATAGTAGATAATAATTCCGTACAGGATTATATTACCTATTTTACCGGCACAGGCAGAAAATATATGGATAAATGGCTCTACAGGCTTGGAAAATATTCCAACTTAATGAGGTCCATTCTCCGCGAAAACAATGCCCCCGAAGAGCTGATATATCTATCTATGATAGAATCAGGGCTTGATCCTAAAATTGGCTCATGGGCAGGAGCTATTGGCTTATGGCAGTTCATGCCTGCAACCGGCTCATCTTACGGCTTATACTACGACGCGAATACTGATGATAAACGCGACCCTGAAAAATCAACTGATGCGGCAGCGCACCTGTTGAAGGATCTTTATAAATCGTTCGGTGACTGGTATCTTGCGCTCGCATCTTATAACGCGGGACCCGGCAGAATTACAGGCGCTATCAGAAAATCAGGCTCAACTGACTTCTGGACTTTAAGAGATTACCTGCCAAAGGAAACAAGGAATTATGTGCCGCAGTATATTGCTGTTGCTATGATTTGCCAGAACCCCTCCAAGTACGGGTTCAATGATGTGGAGTGGGGCAAGCCGCTTGAGTATGACAGGCTTGTTATTAAATCCGCTATTACTGTTGACCAGATAGCATCTTTATGCAATACTGATGTTGAAACTATCCGTGACCTCAATTCACAAATGCTCTCTGATGTTACACCTGTGTTCGAAGACGGCTACCTGATAAAAATTCCCAAAGGCTCATTCAAGGAATTTTCTGCAAACTACGAAGCAGCAGGTGATATAGAAAAATACGGCTTCAAACCGATATTTGACGGCAATGAAGGTACAGCATCCGTCAACCACGAGGAATCTTATTCATTTTATAAAGTAACTGACTATACGGTTGAAGATAAAAGATATATTATCAGCACAACAAACCGTGAGCTTGTCTTTCATGATATAGCTGAAACCGATGACCTTTACAATATTTCGCTTAAATATGCAGTAAGGCCAAGTGACCTAAGGGTGTGGAATAACATCAATTACGGCATTTATCCTAAGCGTGGCGATAAGATTTCCGTATGGCTTACAAAAGAAAAGTACAAACAGCTCTACGGCTCTGTTGAAGAAGAAAAAGAAACCGAAAAAGTTACAGAGAAGGTAATTGAGAAAAAAACGGAAACCATCAAAGACCCCGGCCAGGATGAAGTAATTGAAGAAACAAATTCCGAAGGTACCAATGAAACTGTGCTTGTTAACAAAGAGCATAAGACCAATGATACGCCTGAAAAGAAAACTGAAGTAAAAAAAGAAGTTGAAGTAAAAAAAGATACCGAGGTTAAAAAGGAAAAAAAGACTAATACAGATACCAAGAAAAAGAAACAAAGCTACCAGACCTATACTGTAAAAGAAGGCGATAACTTAACTGAAATAGCCGATTCTTATGATGTAGATATTGCTGACGTAAAAGACTGGAACAGCCTTGAATCAGATAAAATTCTTGTTGGACAGAAATTAAAGATATACTCAGATAAGAAAATTACTTCTTCAAGCAAAAAATCAAAAACATACACTGTAAAAGAAGGTGATAACCTCACTAAAATTGCAGATGCCAATGATGTTACAGTTGCAGATATTAAAGAATGGAATGACCTCCAGAGCGATGTAATTGTTGAAGGACAGGTCTTAAAGCTCTACGCTGTAAAAGAAACAACCAAGAAAGATACAA
>JAPUEV010000084.1:0-1065 GCA_027492415.1 Ignavibacteria bacterium | reverse complement strand
AAGAAAGATACAAAGAAAGAAAAGAAGGAAACAAAGTCTAAAACTGAATACCACACTGTTAAAAAAGGCGAGACGCTTGGCAAGATAGCGGAAAAATATGACTGCACGATATCTGACCTGAAAAAATGGAATAAGCTTAAAGGTGATACCATCGAAATAGGGCAGAAGCTGGTTGTTAAAAAGTGATTTAAGTGAAAAGTAAAAAAGCAAAAGTAAAAAATTATTTATGGGCGGGTCTTTTGGACCTGCCCTTTTTATTAATTAAGATGGATAAAAATAAAATTGATTTAAAAATTGCGGCAGCAGGTGATTCCCGTAAAATAACCGAGCTTATCAACTCAGTTTACCGCGGGGAAAATTCCAAAAAAGGGTGGACCACTGAAGCTGATTTCCTTAGCGGTATAAGGATAACCGAAGAAAAGGTTCGTGAAATAATCCATAGAAAAAATGATGTGATTATTCTTGCACTTTATGAAGGCAGTATCATTGCATGCGTTCACCTGGAATATTCCGGTTCATACTCATACCTCGGTATGCTCTCAGTTGATGTGAGCTGCCAGGATAAAGGCATTGGCAGACTGTTAATTAATGAATGCGAGAGATATACTAAAGAAGTTTGGGGACTCGGTGAGGTACGCATGAAGGTAATAAGCAGGCGCATAGAGCTGGTTGAGTATTACAACCGCAGGGGCTATGCTGCCACGGGTGAGCTCGAAGAGTTCGGCTCTAAAGGCGAAACATTCGGCGATACAACAGAAAAGCTCTATTTCCAAACCCTGAATAAAATATTGTAAAAAATCTTTGTGGGCATAATGCGGAAAACTGAATTCTGTTGTGTCAGTATTGTTCTAAACTCCCCTCCTGTTTTTAGTCTTTGACCTGGCTTGACAGGGAGGGGAAAAACAAACGATCAAAAGATCGTTTGTTTAGGGGTGGTAAGGAATCATTTAACCATTTCACTATTTAATAAGAACCATCTTTTTCGTTTCCTTAAACCCGGGGGTTTCCAGTGAATAAAAATACATCCCGCTTGCAAAATTTGACCCGTCAAACTGAACCTCATAA
>JAPUEV010000083.1 GCA_027492415.1 Ignavibacteria bacterium | reverse complement strand
GTAAAAATAAAGTGTACAGAAATGAGCTGTAATGCATGCAAGCAGAGCATTACAAAATCTATAAAAGCTCTTGAAGGTATTAACAAGCTTTATATCGACCTGGAAACAAAAATAATCACAGTAGTAATAGATGAATCCAAAACAGATGAGCAGGAAGTACTGAATGCTGTTATTGGTGCCGGATACGAAGCAGAATTAATAAAATAGGAATTATAAAACAGAAAGAGAATATGTTTAGCCAGCTTGATAAAACCTTTTACCCGGGTTCAATTGCAGTTATCGGAGCATCATCAAAAGAAAGCAGCTTAAGCTACCAGCTTGTCAGTAATCTGATAAAATACGGATACAAAGGCAGTATCTACCCTGTCAATCCAAAAGCCCCTTCAATACACAGCATAAAAGCTTACCCCGATGTTACTTCGATAAAAGATAACATTGACCTCGCAGTTTTAATGGTGCCCAAGGACCTGGTATTAAAAACAATTGATGATTGCCATAAAAAGAAAATTACATCAGTGATAGTAATTACAGCAGGATTCAAAGAAACCGGCAAAGATGGCTTAAAACTGGAAGCGGAGCTTATTAAAAAGATAAAAAAATATAACATCAGGCTTGTTGGACCCAACTGCATGGGTATAATAAATACTCATCCTGATGTTAAGCTGAACTGTACTTTTGTACAGGGCACTCCTATACACGGTGGTATTGGCTTCATCTCACAAAGCGGTGCGCTTGGTGCTGCAATTTTACGAACTGTTCAGCAAAATGATATTGGCCTGGCACAATTCATAAGTATTGGCAATAAAGCCGATATATCCGGTAATACAATTCTGGAATACTGGTGGCATAATGATGATATCAAAGTAATCACTCTATACCTGGAGTCGTTCGGTAATCCAAGGCATTTTATGGAGCTTACAAGGAAGATAACAAAAACAAAACCCGTTATTGCGATAAAATCAGCAAGAACATCCGCCGGCATGAAAGCAGCATCATCACATACAGGAGCCCTTGCAAGCAGTGATGCTGTTGTTGATGCTTTCATTGAGCAAAGCGGAGTTATCAGGGTTAATACTACAGATGAGATGTTCGATCTTGCCCGTGCATTTGATATGACAAAGCTTCCCTCCGGAAACCGGGTAGGCATTCTTACAAACGCAGGGGGTCCGGCTATATTAGCGGTTGATGAATGTGCCAATTACGGCTTAACTATACCTGAACTATCAAAGAAAACTCAAAATAAAATAAAGAGCTTTGCACCTGCTGAAGCATCTGTTTATAATCCGGTTGACCTGCTTCCGCCGGCTGATGCTGCAGCATATGCCAAAGCAGCTAAGTTAATGCTTGCTGATGAGAATATTGATTCTTTGATAATTGTTGTGGGTCCGCCGCTTATGCTTGATACACTTGAAATTGCTTCGGCAGTTTGTGATGCTGTTAAGGAATCTGAAAAGACTGTTATGCTTGTAATGATGTCACAGGATGATGTAATACCTATGCTTAAAACCGTCTCACCGGTTCACCCGCCGCTCTACCGCTTTCCTGAAAATGCGGCAAGGGTAATTGCAAAAATGTATGATTATAAAAAATGGGTCGGGCGTCCTGAGGGTGTCTACACAAAATTTGATGCAGACAGAAGCGCTGTTAAAAAGATCATAAAAAAATATAAGGATAATACCTACCTGAATTCAGAGGACGTAACTGCTGTATTAAATGCATACGGTCTGCCCATTATCAGCTCGGTTTTTTCAAAGAACACATTTGACCTCATTCAGATATCTGATAAAATAAAATACCCTGTTGTGTTAAAAGCTATTGGCAAAAAGCTTATACATAAATCTGATATGGGTGGCGTGGAAGTTGATATCCACAACTCCGATGAGCTTCTGAGGGCTGCAGACAGGATCATTGAAAAACTTAAAAGCCATAACGCTGAGAGCAAGCTGGAAAAATTCATGATACAACCTTATGTTTCAGGCGGTGTGGAGACAATATTAGGTATCACCAGTGATGAAAAAGCAGGCAGTATGATAATGTTTGGATTAGGCGGAATATTTGTTGAAGTTTTTAAAGATGTGAATTTTAAGCTGGTACCTGTTAATAATGTAGAAGCAGCTAATATGATAAGATCAGTGAAAAGTTATGAGATGTTGACAGGTGTGCGAGGAAAAAAATCAGTTAATATTGAATACATTACAGAATGTTTATTAAGGCTTTCACAGTTAAGCAGTGATTTCCCGGAATTCAAAGAAATTGACCTGAACCCGTTTGTATTTTTTGCAGAAAAGGAAAAATGCAGTATTTTGGATGCACGGGGAAGGGTGTAGTGCTGAATGTAAGTGTATATTAAATTAAAAGGGGATCGAATCGATCCCCTTTTTTCATTTCAAGATTACTTTAACCCTGTTTGGGACCTGTTCTTTTTAACCAGGTGAATACCATAACAAGCAGGCTTGCCGCAATCACTCCTTCAGCCCAGAAGAATGCGGCGTAATCAGATAGGCAGCCGATAGTAGGTACAAACGGCTGAACGCTTCTTAATGCCGGCATCGCAAATAACATCGCAGAAAGGAATGCAAACATCGAATACTCAACTTTTCGCTTTCTGACAACAATTGAAAATACTACAAGGAATACACTTATAGTTATGAGCCAGAAGAGTATCATTATGAATTGGGAGAACATTTTTACAGCCGATGTTCTTTCAAGAAACAATTCCAGGCCTGTATAACCGCCTGAAGATTCAATTTCCGTTGCAGTAGTTACCCTATATCCCTGGATTGAAGCCATGAAATTCGTTTCCTTGACAATCGGTATTTCCTTCATCTCAACCGCACCTGTACTGTCTTTTTCAGGCGTAACAACGTAAAGGCTGATAAATGCTTTGTGCTTATCATAAGGATATTCCATCAAAAACCCGTCATACATATCAACTGTAATTTCAAATGGGTTCAATGGACTCCCCTTTTTAAAAACAAATTCATTTTTCCCGCTGTTACTGTTGGTATATATTGTAATATCTTTATCAAGTGTAACGCTGTCTTTTGAAAGGTCACCTTCTGCTTCAGGGTGTATCCTTATCTGAACATCCCCTTTTACAGGATCGATATTAGTTATCTGCAGAACAAGCTCAATATGATTTGAATCAGCTTCGTTTTGATCGAAATTTACAAATGGTTCTTTGGTTATCTCTTTCCTGAAAACACCCATGAGAACAATAAAGAGTACAACACAAATAACAGCTCCTGAAATTAATATAAGGATTTCTTTGAAAGTAAACTTTTTACCTAATAACTCCATTTTCGCCTCCTTAAATGGTTAATTATTAATAAATACGTCTACAAATATAGAGAAAAAAGGTTTATGATATCCGGATCTCAAATTCAGATATCTGTTTTTTAAAATTGTGTAATGTAAGAGAATTG
>JAPUEV010000082.1 GCA_027492415.1 Ignavibacteria bacterium | reverse complement strand
TAGTATTAAAGGGCATCTGACCCCAGTAAGTATTTGTCCTTTGTCCCTTAACTTCTACATCTCCAAAACCAACCCAGTAAGGTACAACAAACGTCAATACTTCCTCGGGTGAAAATGACCAGTTAGTTGAATATTCATAATCAGATGCACCTGAAGTTTTTACCTCAGAGGGCTGCTGTGTTATACTTGGAGTGCCGCGGATGGAATATTTATTATACTCACGGCTTGAGAGATATGAATCGGCATACATCATTGCGCTTAAGCCCACACCTGCACCAAATAAAATTAGCGCGATCAGGGCAGGCTTAAAATTAAGCTTTTTCACAAGATTAAAGCCAAGCCTGTAGACGAGGTAAATTCCAATTCCTGAGAAGAAATAGAACAGCATCTGTACGTGGTTAGAGCTCATCTGTACGTGAATGAAAAATACCAGGATGCCAAAATATAACAACAGCCTGTATATGTTTTCCTTAACTTTCCCTTCGGCAATGATATCATAAAGCCGCTCAATCATAAGCAGTACTGCGGGGAACATCATCACGGCTATCATTTTGCTGTTATGTCCCACAATTATCATCTGTATAATCGGGGTTATGAATACAGCTCCAATTGCGGAATATAACGCTATGAGCTTATCCTTGAATTTATAATCTATAAGGAAATAGAACGAGAATGCAAAAATTATATAGAAGAGTACAATTGCCCAGACATCATTTCCGGAAAACAGCATGTACAGAGCATCTCTTAGAGTTACCCAAACAGCATGCGAAAGATCATACATTCTTTCAAGGTGGGGTACAAGTGCCGCGAAGCTTGGCATACCGTTAAAAATATACGGTACCCATAAGGGGAATTCACCCTTCGCCTTTGCGTCATCAAGGAAAGTTTTAAAGCTGCCAGATGCGATATTATCAGCTGATGAAAATGCCTTTCCGCCGAATAATCCGGCATTAAAGAATATCATTATCAGTATTAATATTACCGCAAGGAAGACCGGTGTCTGCCATTTAGCGGGAATAAAATCTATGGTGTAGCTTCTGGTAACATCTTTCTTTAATGCTGATGTTTTTGTTTGTGTTTTGCTGCCTGTACTTTGTGGTTTTGCCATGATATTTTTTTCACATTCCCGCGAAAGCGGGAATCTCAATTTATAATTATTCCTTCATTCTTAATTATAAACCTGACAGGTTTTAAAACTCTCAGGTTTGGTGTAAATTATTTTAAGTATTTATCAAAAACTTCCGCAAGTTTCTTCGTCAGAAGCTTTCTTTCGTATAATTCTACCGCATTTTTATCTGAAACAGGTAAAATTGCAGTATTATTTTCAAAAAAACCATTATATAATTTAAGGTAATTTTCCTTCAGTATTTCAGGCTTGTGGTGCGGATTTATTATGCCTGCTTTGGTTTCAACAAGCAGGTCTTTGGCTTCACCTTCGCCTGTAATTGCAAACACAGGCTTTCCTGTGAGTGCACTTGCGCCAAGATACTCAAATACCTTGCCGCTCAGTATCATTTTGGAATACTTATCTTCATCTATCAGGAGCAGCATTGCATCTGCTTTCATTAAATAATCAATGCTGACTGAGTGAGGCACGTAAGAAACGATTTCAATGGTATCCTTTAGCGGTGAGTTATTGATATAGTCTGTGATATCGCTTCCAAGCCTGCCTACAAAAATAAATTTTATCTTATTCTTATATACTTTGCCTTCATTAACAAGCTCTGCAATTGTATCCAGTAAATAATACGGATTCCTTTTACCGTACATTGAGCCTGTATATACTATCGTAAATTTTTCATTTCTCATGCTGCTCACTTTGGCATGCTTGTAATCATCTGAATCAAACCCGTTCCTGAGCAGCACAAAATCAGTTTTAGCAGAAACATCAGGATACTTTCTTTCAAAATCATCCTTCATCCCTGAGGCAACAATAGTAACTGTATCAGCTTTATCAAGAGTTGTCTTTTCATAGTTCCGGTCAATTTTCTTCGGCAAAAACCACCTATCGGGAGTAGTTAAATAATCTGTCCACGCATCCCTGAAATCAGATACCCACGGAACATGCTTGCCGTATTTCTTCTCAGCGTACCGTTTAAGCTCCATTGCAATCAGTGCGCATGTGTAAGGCGGTGATGATGAAAATATAATATCGGGGCATTCATTATCAATAATCTTTTTGCCTTCTCGAACGGCATATTTTTTCCAGTAGCGCCTTGCATCGGGAATGAAAAATGTTGCCCTAATGAATTCTGCCATTTTATCACTGAAACGCTTTTTTGATCCTTCATCTATATTATTTACGTCAACGGCAGTGGTTTTGGATTTAACGGTTAATTTGCTGTAAAGGTCATATGGCTCAAAAATATCTGTACGGTGAACTTCAACATTAACTGGCACTTCATTAAGCAGTGATTCATCTCTTGCAGGGAAGTCACCGTCTTTAACGGTAAGCACAACAGGCTTCCATCCGAAATCAGGCAGGTATTTAACGAATTTCAGTACCCGCTGAACTCCTGGTCCCCCCGAAGGCGGAAAGTAATATGATATTATTAAGACCTTTTTCAATTATTGAGATTGTTTTCGAAAAGCAGAACAAAAGATTACCACGAAGACACAAAGACACCAAGGTACACAAAGTTAGAGCACAAACCTTTTGATACCATCTTTTATGGTTTCACAATGAAAATTGATTAAAAAACCTAAACGTTTTTTTGTAAGTTTTAAATGGCTGATAACTTGTGCTTTCCATATAGGATTGACCTGATCTATAGCTTTAAGCTCGCAAATGACCAGATCTTCAACTAATACATCTAATTTTAATCCTTCTTCAAATATTAATCCATCATATGTTACAGGTACAATAATTTGTCTGTCAAATTGTAAGCCTGCTTTTCGAAGTTCATGGCAAAAACAAATTTCGTATACCTTTTCAAGCAGTCCGGGACCTAATTCTTTATGAACTTTGTACGCACAATTGACTATAATTTTACCTACTTCTTCTTCTCTTGCTGATAAAAGAGCAAAAATCTTCTTGCTGTTATTATCTTTAACAATCATTTATTTTCTTAGTGTTTCTTTGTGCCTTTGTGTTTTGGTGGTGGTCTTTTGTTTTTAAATCCATTTTTTAAGTTAAACTTTTTTTCCTACAACAAGTACGCCTGTTCCTTCGGGTTTGTTCTTATCGTTCACATCCAGCCACATGAATAAAAGGGTCCACCATATAGTTAATGAATAATAGAAGGGGAGTATTATAAAGAACAGCTGAGATTTGTTCAGCATTAACATGGGATATTTTATTCCAAGCTTCCAGTAAAGATTGCCCCACTTGCCGTAAGTATAATCAAAGCTTTCGATCTTAAAGCCGGCTGATTCCAGCTTGGTGCAAATATCTTCCTTTGAATATCCAAGCCTGACATGCTCACCTATAA
>JAPUEV010000081.1 GCA_027492415.1 Ignavibacteria bacterium | reverse complement strand
AAAACTTAAATACAAAATAATCATCAAAGGGGATTTTGTTTTTAATCTTTTGAAATTCAGGATTTCAAATCCCCCTAAATCCCCCTTTATAAGGGGGACTTAAAATCACAAGAAAGGCAGGGGAGTACATATTTAGCAATTTTACCATCTTTTTAAACCTTGAATGTGTTTAAATTTTTGATTATTTTAGCGTTTTATTAAAGGGAAATTTTAATCATACCCGGATGGGCAAGCCCCGATGGGATAAACAGGAGTAGTTGTGAAAAGAACGTTCCAGCCAAGCAACACAAAAAGGAAAAACAAGCACGGTTTCAGGGAAAGAATGAGTACCAAGAACGGCAGAGCCGTTTTAGCAAGCCGCAGAGCTAAAGGCAGAAAAAAACTGACCGTTAGCGATGAAAAGAAGTTTACCAGGTAATAGCCAATCAATCAAGCTGTGAAGAAGATCTATACATTAGGACGAAGTGAAATCATAAGGGGATTTGGCGTATTTGAAGAGATTCTTTCTAAATCATTAAGGCTTGAGTCACAGCTTATAAATGCTTTTTTAAATTTTTCTGATAGTAAAACCGACTTTCCGGTAAAGGTCGGTTTTTTAATTTCAAAAAAAAAATTAAAAAATCAACCGGCCGTAACCGCGCAAGGCGCTTATTAAAGGAATCCTACAGGCTTAATAAGACGGGTTTGCTTCAGGATGTAAATAATAAACAGATAAAGCTTAGAATTCTTCTCTCCCTTTCAAGTTCAGCTTACAATAAACACCGGGAACTAAGCTTTAAAGATGTGGAAGCTGATATGATACTTGTGCTTGAGAAGATCAGGGCAAGGCTCATAAAAGAAAATTTAAAAGTAACACACCAGGGATGAAATACTTAAATCCTAAATACCTGCTGATACTCTTCGTAAAGTTTTACAGGTATTTTATTTCACCGTTATTTCCTCCATCATGCAGGCATTACCCAACGTGCTCCCAGTACGCGATAGAAGCGCTTGAAAAAAGGGGACTCTTTGTAGGCTCATATTTAGCAGCAGTAAGGATATTGAAGTGCAACCCTTTCTTCAAAGGCGGGTATGACCCGGTTCCTGAAAAAAAATTGAAAATGAATTAATATAATGGATAGAAACTCAATAATCGGTTTTGTATTAATAGGCGTCATCTTAATAGGATGGCTTTATTTCCAGAATAAGAACGCTCCGCCAAAAGTTGATGAGAAGAAAATTGAACAGGTAAGGACGGATTCCCTAAACAATCTCCAGAAACAGGAGCAGCAGAAACAGCAGCAGCAGGTACAGGATTCCGTAAAGAAAGTTGCAGCAGATACAACCAAAGGCAATCAGCCTGTATCAGAAAAATACGGCGCACTCTTCACAAAGTTTGAAAAGGGCGATGATAAAATAATAATCATCGAAACCGATAAGTACCACGCAGAGTTTTCCACCAAAGGCGGCGCGCTGATAAAGTACGAGGTAAAAGGATTTTTGACATGGGATAAATTCCCGGTACAGCTTATAAAGCTTGATAAAGGCGGTGAGCTTAACCTGTTATTCAATTCCACAGAAGGCAAGCTTATCAATACCAAAGAGCTTTATTTTAATTCATCATACACTGCATGGGAAAGAAAAGATATCCGCGGTAATGAAGAGTTTAAGCTGGTGTATGAAATGCCAATTGATTCAAACGGCGCAAAAATTACCAAGACTTATACCTTTAAGAATGATTCATATATGTTCGGAATAGAAGTGGGTCTTGAGAACTCGAATAAGTTCATATCCAACTTTGAGTACCAGCTTGCATTTGAAAATTCGCTAAAGCTTACTGAATTCAGAAGTGACGGCGAAGGCGGCCATGCGCATGCATTTTCTGAAGCAGGCGGTGAGCTGGAAGTGCTTGATGTAACAAAGAAAGATGAGCCCCTTAAATCTGACCTGAACGGGCAGACAAGCTGGGTAAGCTCCAGGATAAAGTATTTCACTGTATTCCTTATCCCCGAAGGCAAAAAAGCTGATGGCTCATACATCACTGGCACATATTCAGATCTCCCGAATAACGGGCATGAAAAAGATTATTCAATTGCCCTTAAGATGGCAATTAAGAACGAGAAATCTGAAAAGAATAAGTTTAATATTTATTTAGGACCCGTTGACTACGAGATATTAAAAGGGTATGACCAGAACCTGCAGTCAACAATGAGGTTCTCGCTTGATTTTATTGTCAGGCCAATTGCTCAGTATGCAATACTGCCGTTCTTCCTCTTCCTGCATAAGTTCATTTCCAACTGGGGGCTTGTTATCATCCTGTTCTCAATCGTTATGAAGTTTGTGCTTACTCCGTTCACTCGCTACCAGATGAAATCCATGAAGAAAATGGGTGAGCTGCAGCCGAAGATGAACGCTCTTAAAGAGAAGTATAAGGATGACCCGCAGAAGCAGCAGCAAATGCTGATGAAGATGTACCGGGAAGAAAAGATAAATCCTGCCGGAGGCTGTTTACCGATGCTGCTGCAGTTACCGATACTGTATGCACTGTTTGGTGTGTTCAGCTCAACAATTGAGCTTCGCCAGGCATATTTTGGCCTTTGGATACATGACTTATCGGTACCTGATGTAATACTTCAGCTCCCGTTCAAAATACCTCTCTTCGGCGTTGATTACCTGTCTGGCTTAGCGTTATTGATGGGTGTCACGATGTTCGTTCAGCAGAAGATGACTGTTAAGGATCCCAAACAGATGGCGATGGTTTATATCATGCCAATAATGTTAACGTTCCTTTTCACAACATTACCTGCAGGTCTTAACCTGTATTACTTCATGTTCAACTTACTTTCAATTATCGAGCAGTACTTTGTTCAGAAAAAAGGAAAGAAAGAAGGCGATGAGAACGAAGTAGTTGTAAAGCAAAGCCAGGTATTAAAGAATAAGGGTAAAAAGTAGATAATAAAATATTAAGTATAACAAAAAAGGTGAGTTAAAAACTCACCTTTTTATGTTTACAGAACTAATCATTACTTAGTTAATATTGGTAAATAACTAATCCATGGACCGGTTTCTTCCTTATATTGCTTTGCCATTACTCTGGTTATCTGCGCAATGTGTCCCAGGTCATGCACCACCCATGTTGAGAGCAATTGCCTTAATGTTACATCACCATACGCAGGGTGAATTCCTTTAAGATCAAATTTATCATCATTTAATTGAAGACTTTTTAATGTTGCTAAATTCTTTTCCCTTAATTCGCGAAATTCAATTAGCAAATCGGTTATGGATTTCCCTTTACGATTGGTGAACTGGGCGAACCTGTCAACCGGCTTAAAATGTTTATCATCCCTGTTCAGAATAATATCTGTTCTTTCCATCCAGTCAGCTTTTTCACAATGTACCAAATGTCCAACAATATCAAACGGACTCCATGTATCGGGACCTTCGCTGGAATAAAGC
>JAPUEV010000080.1 GCA_027492415.1 Ignavibacteria bacterium | reverse complement strand
CGTATAAAAGGAATTATGGAAAAATACGGCGATAAGTTCTTTAAGCGCATATTGACAGACAGTGAAATTGCGTACTGTAAGAAATTCAGTGATGCTGAGCTGCACTTTGCAGGCAGGTTTGCCTCGAAGGAAGCATACAGTAAAGCAATCGGGACAGGTATTTCAAAGGATTTTGGATGGAAAGATATTGAGATATTGAACGATGAAAGAGGTAAGCCGTATATAAACCATGTAAAAGAAAACGAATATTCAAAATTCAAGTTTCATATCAGCATTTCGCATACTAAGGAGTATGGCAGCGCGGTAGTTGTGTGTGAAGAGTAAGTATTATTTCCCCGCGAAGGCGGGGAACTCTCATTTCAACCTTACTTTGATATTTTAAAAATAAGGGTTACATAAAATCATTTTAAATATACTTACCAAGTTTATATCCTATAACTTAACAAGTTTCTCTTCGGAATTTAAATGTTGAATTTATATTCGAGATACCCGCCTTCCTGCCTGCCGCAGGCATGGCGCGGGTATGGTATGCTTACCTTACACTTCAAGGGGCCTTGCGATCATGATACCCGTTTTTTTGGAATCACTTGCCACGTAATCCTGAAGCTCTTCGGGAGAAATTATCACTTTTTTGCTCTTGCTTGATGCATGCATAAAATACGTTCCGCCGCCTTCTTTGTATACATAGCCGGTGTGGGTTACATCTAATCCGCCGATACTTGTTGTTGTAGCAATTATATCACCTGTCTGCATCTGGTCATAGGACTGTGAAATAGCATTGGTAGGGATATAATAATAATACCTGGAATTTATCGCTTCTTCTGCGGCTTTTATGCCCTCAAGCTCTGATGAGCTTGAAAGCTGCTTATATGATTTAGTATGATTTGTCATGAAATCGATCTTTTTATCATAGGAAACACCGCCAATATCAGCAGTAATATTTTTAACAATACCTTTATCCTCATTATTGGTTATCCAGTCACAGAAATAGTGCAGGCGGCTTGCATAACCATCAATTTTTCCGTCACGGTAGCGTATTTTCTTCAGCTCAGCCTTATAATCATCAAAGCTGGTCTTGCCGAGCTTTACACAGCGGGCAAAAGTCAGGCAATTTTCAACAAATGTTACACAATCAAGACCGGTTAAGTTAATTACCAGATTTTCGCTCATATTTTTATCAAGAGTGCCGGCAACATAGTCGGTATCAATAAATGATTTACCCACTTCTCCTATTGCATCACCTATTGACATGGATTTAACACCGTCATCAACTAAAAACCTGAATTTCTTTTTGCATAACACTTCGTCATAGTCATCAAAGAATGAGCTATCCATTGATTTAAGCGCAGCGGGTACTGATGTTAAAAATATAGCGCTTAATGCTGATGTTTTAATAAAGCTTCTGCGTGTAAATTTTGACATATTAACTTAATTTCTGTTTTAGAATGGTGCATCCTGCGGAGCGTAATATGACGGCTCAGCATCCTTAGCCCTGTTAGCAAATGCCGCGTAATTGTGTATGAAGGTCAATTTAGCTTCACCTATCGGACCGTTACGCTGCTTACCTACTATTACTTCTGCCAGGCCCTGTACTTCATGGAATTTCGGGTCATCTTTACTGATATAAACTTCGGGTCTGTTGATAAATATTACAACGTCAGCATCCTGTTCAATAGCGCCTGATTCCCTTAGATCACTTAGCTGCGGGCGTTTTTCTTTGCCTGCGCGCTCTTCCACCTTACGGCTTAACTGGGATAACGCAACTACCGGTATATCAAGTTCCTTTGAAAGCTGCTTTAAACCGCGGGTTATATAAGCAATTTCAAGATGCCTGTCAAGGTTTCCTTTGTTCGAGACTTCCATAAGCTGGAGGTAATCTACCATTATCATATCAATGTTCTGCAAAGCTTTCATTCTGCGCGCTTTGGAGCGCAGTTCAAGCAAACTGAGCGGTGAGGAGTCATCAATTACCACATTTATCTTGCTGCTCATAAGCCTGGGGGTCTGTTTAGCTATCTTAGCCCAATCTGATTCCGGTAACCTGCCGGTTTTAAGCTTTGAAATATCTACTTTTGATTCAAGACAAATGAACCTGAGCGCAAGCTCACGGTTACTCATTTCAATTGAGAATATGCCGATATTTTTACCGTGATCAACTGCTGCATTCCTTGCAAAGTTGAGCGCAAGAGCTGTTTTACCGTGCGAGGGTCTGCCCGCTATGATTATAAGCTCTGATTTCTGGAAACCGCCTGTGAGGGCATCTAGCTCATCATATCCTGAAGGTACACCGAAAACAGAAGCGCCTTTTTCGTGACGCTCGTGAATTGACTCAACATACTCCATTGTATCGCGGACTTCATCTTTGATATGGGTATAGTTCTTCTTCTGCAGGTAATTTGTAACTTCAAGTATTTCCTGCTGCGCTTTATCAAGCAGGCTTTCTGTGTTCATAGTGGGATCATAACACTGCTCGTTAAGCGAATAAGTAAGCAGTATCATATCACGCTTTATCCAGTTCTCGAGTATCTTGTTTGCAGAAAACACTATGCTTTCCTGTGAGGAAAATGCTGTGGATAGCTCAGCCAGGTATAATGGTCCGCCTATGGCATCAAGCTCACCCCTGGATTTCAGTTCTTCAGTGAGTGTAATTATATCAACAGGCTCGTTCCTGTCTCTCAGATCGCTTATAGCCCTGAAAATGAGTCCGTTTGCATTAACATAAAAATGTTTTGGCTTTAATATGGTTGTAACTGCATCAATTAATGAGTTATCTATCATCATACCGCCGAGTATGTTCATTTCAAGGTCACGGCTGTGCGGCGGTATCTTACCGGCGTACAGCACTTCATCAGATACATTTTTTAACTCTGTAATATTATTTTTCTGTCTTGCCACTTATAGTTTTCTGTAAATAAATATTAATGATTAAATTTCTTTTTTTGATTCAACTTTTTTGCCGGTAATTTCCTCGTACATGGCTTTAAATTCCAGCATATCTTCCCATGTTGGCCGTTTCCAGTTCGGATTCCTTAACAGCGCAGCAGGATGGAATGTAACCCGTACTTTCCAGCCTTTATAGTCATGTGTTTTACCGCGTAATTTAGCTAAAGGTTCCTTTGTCTTTAAGAGAGATTCTGAAGCGACTTTTCCCAGCAGTAAAATAAGTTTTGGATTAATTAATTTCAATTGCTTATCAAGGTAGGGTTTGCAGACTTCGACCTCCTCGGGCAGTGGATTGCGGTTACCCGGGGGACGGCTCTTTAATATATTACAGATAAACACCTCTTCACGACTAAAGCCTGTTGCGGTGAGTATTTTATTCAGCAGCTGCCCTGCCCTGCCAACGAATGGCTCACCCTGTGCATCCTCATCAGCTCCGGGGGCTTCGCCTATTACAACAATCTCTGCTTTCGGATTGCCTACACCGAAAACAAAAT
>JAPUEV010000079.1 GCA_027492415.1 Ignavibacteria bacterium | reverse complement strand
GCTGTATATTGGGGAAGTTAACACTGTAATAGGAATTCCCGGAATTCACAAAATCGATTATCTTCCGGGGGACGAAGTTAGCTATATCCTTCTGCGCCTCATCAGTGCTGCCGCCAATGTGAGGTGTCAGTATGACATTCGGCAGGTTCTGTAATGTGGAATCGAACTTTTCATCATTGCTTTCAGGTTCATACGGGAAGACATCGATTGATGCCCCGTTAATTTTGCCTGATCTTATATGCCGGGTCAAAGCATCAATATCAACCACAAATCCGCGGCTTAGGTTTAGGAAAATCACACCGTCTTTCATCTGGCGGAATTCCCTCTCCCCTATCAGATCATTATTCTCTTCGCTACCGTCCACATGCACTGATATTACATCAGCCTTCTTCAGCAGCTCTTTCATTGAGTGGCATTTGCGCGCATTGCCAAGAGCAAGCTTTTCAAGCTTATCGTAGTAATAGACTTCCATGCCAAGATCTTCGGCAAGCACAGAAAGCTGAGAGCCGATCTTTCCGTAACCGATAATACCCAGCTTCTTTCCGCGAACTTCAAAGCTGTTCTTCGAGGATTTATCCCAAATACCTTTATGCAGTTTAACGCTTTTGCCGAATATTCCGCGAAGTAGTATTATTATCTCTCCCAGAACAAGTTCAACCACGCTGCGTGTATTGCTGAAGGGAGCGTTGAATGCTATTATACCCCTCTTAAGGCATGCGTTCAGGTCGATCTGGTTAGTGCCAACGCAAAAGGCTCCCACTGCAAGCAGCTTTTTTGCTTTACCCAACACCTTTTCAGATACTATTGTTTTAGAGCGGATGCCGAGTATTGATACATCTTTTATCTTTTCAGCCAGCTCTGTTTCATTCAGGCTTTTAGAAACTACCTCAACACTGTAGCCTTCGGCTTTAAAGAGTTGCTGTGCATCTTTATGGATATTTTCAAGCAGCAATACTTTGATCCTGTTCTTTGGATATGATATACTCATTGGTAATTTTGATATATATAAAAATTCATCAAAGCTTGGTGTTATGTGATCGGCTTTTTTAGTTACTTCAAGCCTTTCGATATTTTCTGTGAACGCGTAAAATTTTTTTATAAGTCCTGAGCGCTTAAGCTCATAATCAGTATGCCCGTCACCTATAGCAATCAGCTCACCTTTTAGCTTCAAAGCCTTCAGCTGCTTTACTTTTCCTTCTTCGCCTGCCACCAGGTTTTTCCTGTCATACCCGGTGATGTTTCCTTTTCTATCAAATGTAAAAGTATTTGCGTAAACATTTTCTGCGGGGATTCCGTATTTTTTCACAACGGGTACAATGTACTCTTTGAATCCCCCTGAGAGTATGATAATGTTGCTGCTGTTCTCCCTGAAAAATGCTGCGTTACTGCCTATGGATCTTGAGACCTGCCTTGCCAGCTTCTTTACAAGTATATCAATATGAGCCCTGTTTGCCTTAAGCAGGCTGAGGCGCTTTTTAAGTGATTGCGGGAAAGTGATACTCCCGTTCATAGCAAGAGCGGTAATGCGGCTTATCTCACTGCAAAGGGCTTTACCATCAGGGTGCTTCTTAAGAGCAATTCCTGCAAGCTCATCAAGGGCTTCTACCTTCACAAAGGTGCTGTCAAAATCTATTATGTAATACGCTGAACTTTTCATAAATAAAAAATGACCAATCTTTTAAAATTGGTCATTTTACACTTAATTAACTTATATTTATTATATATGAATAATATCATTATATACTACAAATGCCATGAATGCCATAAGTATTATGAAACCTACATTCTGCACTACTATCTGTATCTTGTGCGATACAGGCTTGCGGAAAATTCCCTCGTATAAAAGGAACATAAAGTGACCGCCATCAAGCGCGGGGAAAGGCAGGATGTTGATAATAGCAAGCGTGATGGAAAGCATTGCCATAAAGCCGAGGAATGAAAGCAAGCCGCCTTCGGCTGACTGCCCTGCATACTGCGCTATCTTTACGGGTCCGCCAACTGCCTTGCTGAAAGCTATATCGCCTTTAACAATTTTCCACATTGATTTTACAAAGAGCACAACACCGTAATGCCACAGGTCACTTACACCCTGGGGAATTGCCGTTATAACGTTGTACTTAATATTCTTTATTGTGCCTGTGTATTTGCCGATACCGATACCAATAGTGCTGTCTGCATCCGGCCTTACAACACCGCTCATTATTTCGCCGTTACGTTTCCACTGAATGATTATATCTTTGCCGGCATTGCCTTTGATAATATCAACAAACTGCTGTGAGTGTGTTATGTTATTGCCATTGGCTACGGTAATAATATCGCCGTTCTGCAGACCCATATTCTTGGCGGGGCGGTTATCTGCAACCTGCTGAATGACAGGCTCCATATTACCGGCATAAATACCAAGTGTACGCTCGTTCTGGTCACGCAGCTCATTTTTTGAAAGCAGTATATCAGTTATCTGGCCTTTTGTGTTAAGCTTAAGATCAACATCTTCGCCCATTGATTCAATAAAGATATTACCTCTTACGTCATCCCAATACTGAACGGGGTGGCCGTTGATGGAAATTATCTGTGAGCCCGGCTGAATGTTATACTTTGCGCCTATTGAACCCGGTGATACGTAACCGATGACATTTGTTTCCATCTTCTGCTTGCCTTCAACCAGGTTGATGGTATAAAATATAGCAAATGCCAGAAGCGTATTCATGATAACGCCTGCTGTTATAACGAACATTCTCTGCCAAACGGGCTTTGAGCGGAATTCCCACGGCTGGGGTGGCTGGTTCATAAATTCTTTATCCATGCTCTCATCTATCATACCAGCAACCTTAACGTATCCGCCTAAGGGGAAAACACCAAGGCCGTATTCAGTATCACCTTTGGTGAATTTGAATATTTTCAGGTTAAAGAAATCGAAGAACAGGTAGAACTTATCAACTCTCATTTTGCAGAGCTTTGCCGCCGCAAAATGGCCGAACTCGTGTACAAATACAAGTATCACGATCGTTATAAGAAAGTAAAGTATTGTGCTGACTACACCCATATTATTTTGTTTATCTCCTTTTGCAATGCAGTCAAATCACTTTAACTATGTTTATCATTGCAGTATTACTAATTAAAAATCGTTTTATAAAATTACACAGCTATTTCGGCTGCATCTGTTACATATTTCCTTGACCAGCTGTCGATATCAACAATATTGCTGAGTGTTGGCGAAATATGATTTGTGTGGCTATCCATTGCGCCTTTGATAAGGCGCGGGATATCAGAAAACTTTATTTTTTCATTCAGAAACAGGTCAACTGCCGCTTCATTAGCCCCGTTTAATACTATTGGATACGATCCGCCCTGTTTTATTACATCATAGGCCAGCTGCAGGCATTCAAATTTCACGAGGTCAGGCTCATCAAAGGTAAGGTTTTTCAGTGATTTAAAGTCA
>JAPUEV010000078.1 GCA_027492415.1 Ignavibacteria bacterium | reverse complement strand
GGTAAAGTGAAGTCAGAGGGAACGGATATAAGCTTAAGATCACAATTTCTATTGGGTAAAAAGCTTAATGCATCAACATCAATTAACTACACATATGGCAGCGCGATCAAGAAAAATGAAGACTTCCCCGGTGACCCAACATACGGTAAACAGCTTATTTACCTGCCAAAAGAGATGGTAAAAGCTTCAATTATGATGAATTATTTGACTACAAGTAAAATATTAAAATATGTATCTTTTAGTCTGTTCTATAATTTTTCAACCAGAAGGTACACAAATTTTGAAAATACTCAGTTTACTCCGAGATATGACGTGCTGGATGGTAATATAGGACTTGGATTTACAAAAGGCGCATTGGATATTGGAACAAAATTTATAGTTAACAATATTTTAAACGAAGATTATATGATCTTACAGGGTTACCCGATGCCGCTTAGAAATTTTAAATTTGAATTAAGTATTAAATATTAAATACAGGAGAAATTATAAATGAATAACTCTAAAACAACAAACTTTATTATAGCAGCAGTACTCATCATATTTGCAGCCTTTTCAAGGCTTATCCCTCATCCAATGAACTTTGCGCCTATTGCGGCAATTGCTCTTTTTGCAGCAGTATACATGGATAAAAAATACGCTTTCATATTACCAATAGCAGCAATGCTTTTAAGTGATATATTTATAGGTTTCTATTCAGGTATTGAATGGGTTTATGGCGCATTTATCCTTGTAGCATTCATAGGCTTATGGCTTAAGAAAAGAGTTGAAACCAAAAACGGCGCAGCAAAAGCCGGCTATATTTTCGGTACCACACTTGTTTCTTCTATAGTTTTTTTCATAGTTACAAATCTTGGTGTATGGCTAAGCGGTATGTTCTATGAAATGAATGTTAAAGGGCTTATAGAGTGTTACACAATGGCTATTCCTTTCTTCCGTAATTCACTGGGTGGTGATCTCTTCTATGTAACAGCAATGTTTGGTGTGTTTGAGCTTGTTACAAGATTAGCAGGTACATCCGGTTTACAGGAAGCAAAGATCAGGAAATAAAAAATTACATATGATAGAGCAGCTTAAAGAAGAACTGAAAAAACGTATCGTTATCCTTGACGGACCAAGGGGAACTATGATCCAGAAGCTTAACCTTGATGAAGCCGGGTTCAGGGGAGAAAGACTTAAAGATTTTGATAATGACTTAAAAGGCAACAACGATATTTTAAATATCACACGCCCTGAAATTATCAGCAGGATCTACGAAGAGTACCTCGAAGCCGGTTCTGATATAGTTGGAACAAATACATTCAATTCTTCATCAATATCCCAGGCTGACTATAATACTCAGGAATTTGTTTACGAGATAAATTTAAATTCCGCCAAGCTTGCCAGAGCTGCTGCGGATAAATTCACTAAGCTTACACCCGGTAAGCCCCGCTATGTTGCGGGCGCTATCGGACCAATGAACAAAACCCTTTCAATGTCACCCGATGTAAATGACCCCGGTTACCGCGCTGTAACATTTGAACAGATAAAAGAATCATACCAGGAAGCTGCACGCGGTCTTATAGATGGCGGTGTTGACCTGTTATTGGTTGAAACAGTGTTTGATACCCTGAACTGCAAGGCGGCACTCTTTGCCATTAACGAGCTCTTTGATGAGATCGGCAAAAAACTGCCAATAATGGTATCAGGTACAATTGTTGATATGAGCGGCAGGACACTTTCAGGGCAGACAGTTGAAGCTTTCCTGAATTCAGTTGCACACGCAGAGCTTTTCAGTATTGGCTTAAACTGTTCACTTGGTGCAAAAGAAATGCGTCCTTATATAGAGGAGCTTTCCGAAAAAGCTAACATGTATATCAGCTGTTACCCCAATGCGGGTCTGCCCAATGCATTTGGCGGATACGATGAACTGCCCGAAGAAACAGCGAATTATTTAAAGGAATTCGGCGAAAGCGGTTTTCTTAATCTGGTCGGCGGATGCTGCGGCACAACACCTGACCATATACAGAAAATTGCTGAGTTTGTAAAAGATATTCCGCCCAGGAAATTACCTGAGGTTGAGCCGTATTTAAGGTTAAGCGGACTTGAACCGCTGAATATTACCCCCCAGACAAATTTTGTTAATATCGGCGAGAGAACCAATATTACCGGTTCAGCAAAATTTGCCAAGCTTATCCGTGACGAAAATTACGAAGAAGCTTTAAGCGTTGCACAGCAGCAGGTTGAAAGCGGCGCGCAGGTCATAGATATCAACATGGATGAAGGTATGATAGACGGTGTGGCTGCTATGGTGAAATTCCTAAAGCTATGCGCTGTTGAGCCTGATATTGCCCGTGTACCGGTTATGCTTGATTCCTCAAAATGGGAAATTATAGAAGCAGGATTAAAATGCCTGCAGGGCAAGGGTATTGTAAACTCGATAAGCTTAAAAGAAGGCGAAGCGAAATTCATTGAGCATGCAAGGAAAGTAAAATTATACGGGGCTGCTGTTATTGTAATGGCTTTTGATGAGAACGGTCAGGCTGATAGCTACGAAAGAAGGATTGCAATTTGCCAAAGATGCTATGATATACTTACAAAGAAAGTCGGCTTCCAGCCGCAGGATATAATTTTTGATCCGAATATTCTTACTGTTGCAACTGGAATAGACGAACATAATAATTACGCTGTAGATTATATTAAAGCCACAAAATGGATCAAGGAAAATCTGCCCTTAGCTAAGGTGAGCGGTGGAGTAAGCAATATTTCATTTTCATTCCGCGGCAATAATGTAGTCAGGGAAGCAATGCACTCAGCTTTTCTGTACCACGCCATAAAAGCGGGAATGGATATGGGTATTGTGAATGCAGGTATGATAGAAGTGTATGATGAAATTCCAAAAGACCTGCTTGAGCTTGTTGAAGATGTACTGCTTAACCGCAGGGATGATGCCACTGAAAGGCTTGTACAGTTTGCCGATACCATTAAGACAAAAGGCAAAGTAATTGAACAGGATAACGCGTGGCGTGATGCACCGGTTGAAGAACGATTGAAACATGCGCTCATTAAAGGTATCGTTGAGTTCATTGATGTTGATACAGAGGAAGCAAGAAAAAAGTATCCGCAGCCGCTTGATGTTATCGAAGGTCCATTAATGGACGGTATGAATGTTGTTGGTGACCTGTTTGGCGCTGGAAAAATGTTCCTGCCGCAGGTTGTTAAGAGCGCCAGGGTAATGAAAAAATCCGTGGCATACCTGACACCATATATAGAAGCTGCTAAAGCTGAAGGCGCATCAAGCATTAACGGCAGGATTTTGCTTGCAACAGTTAAAGGCGATGTGCATGATATTGGCAAAAATATTGTAGGTGTAGTGCTTGGCTGCAATAACTATGAAGTAATTGATCTTGGTGTAATGGTGCCTGCTGATAAAATTCTGCAGATTGCAAAAGAAAAGAATGTTGATA
>JAPUEV010000077.1 GCA_027492415.1 Ignavibacteria bacterium | reverse complement strand
TACTCAGCGTATATCAAACACCGGTGATAGAGTACTTGTTGGCGCTACTGATCTCTACGAAGCACGATGCAGAAGCTGCTATGAAGAGCCGGTGGATTAGTTGAAAATTACGAATTAAGAATTACAAATTAGGAATAATGTCATCAAAAACCATTACATCTTTCGGTTCAGCATTTATCACACCAGATGAACCTTTATATACTGAAATTGAGCAGCTTGGGAAATTGGTTGCCGAATCCGGCTATGATGTTTGTTCAGGCGGTTATTATGGTTCAATGGAAGCGATAAGTAAAGGTTCCTTTGTAGCCGGCGGGAAAACAATTGGAATAGGTGT
Organism: Ignavibacteria bacterium; assembly: GCA_027492415.1. Taxonomy (GTDB): domain Bacteria; phylum Bacteroidota; class Ignavibacteria; order Tepidaquicellales; family OLB5; genus OLB5. The sequence continues at coordinate 3,128 of JAPUEV010000077.1, read as the reverse complement.
CAAAGGGTGGGAAATCAAACCTAATCAATATCTTACTGGAAGTATTTTGGCAGAGAATCTTATGGACCGTATTTTAAAGTTGATTAATGCTGCGGATGCTTATATAATTTTTAAAGGAGGAACTGGCACATTACTGGAAATTTCAGCCGCTTTAGAATTGATGAATAAAAAAGCTATGCCTGAGAAGAAGATGATATTTTATACAGATTTTTGGAAAAATATGATCAGTATTTTACAGCAGGATACTGATTCATTAAAAGAAATTCTGAACAGAAATATATTTTTTATACAAAAACCTGCAGAAATATTAAAACTAATCTAACATAACCCTACCCTATTGTAATATCACTATTTATTTTATTTAAAATATCTTAATTTACTTAAATTCAGAGGAGGTAATTGAGATGAATAAAAAACTTACATTTTTATTTTTAACAATAATAATTTTTGTTACTGTAAATCAATTATTAAGTCAATGGGTTGAGCTTAACTCCGGAGTAACAACAAAGTTGAACTCAATAAGCTCAATCAAAGGAATTACAACATGGGCTTGCGGAGTGAACGGAACAGTAATTAAGAGCACTGATAACGGAGATACCTGGCAAAACGGTAACTTTTCCGGAATTCCTCAAAACATTATACTGAACCATATTTACTGCTTAACAAAAGATATTGCTCTAGCCGCAGGTAATGACAACAGCAGCTCATATGTTTTCAAAACATATGATGGCGGTTCATCCTGGGATATTGTTATACAGCAGCCAGGCGGAAAGTTTAACGCTGTTTATTTTTATGATAACAATCACGGAATATTAGTTGGCAACCCTGTTGCCGGCAGATGGTCCATTTGGAAAACCGTGAACAGCGGTGATTCATGGGATTCAACCGGGAATTTCCTTGCTCAAAACAATAATGAAAAAGGTTTTTCAAACTCTTTATGGGCATCAGGCAATAATATCTGGTTTGGAACAGATAATTACAGGGTTTACAGAACTGTTAATTTCGGGAATTCCTGGAATTTTCAAAATACTAATTCAGAAAAAAATACCTCATCACTATGGTTTGATTTTGATTTCAATATTGGTCTCTCAGGAAGTGATAACCTGATAAAAACACTCAACAGCGGAAATACCTGGCTTAATGAAACTCTTCCGGGAACCGGAAGTATAGCAGGAGTTACAGGAAGCGCTCATTCACGGTTCAATTGGGCAATCAGGAATGATAAAATTTATGTAAACCCGCACAATGAAACTATATGGCAGTATGATTATACCTCGCCAGCAGGAAATTACACTTATATTACAATTGAAAGAAACGGGTATTTTAGCGGATATGTTTTTGCTGCAAGGGATAACGGCGGAATTTCAAGAACACAGTTTTTATCATTGGGGATCAACCCGGTCTCAAATGAAATTCCTGAAAAATACATGCTATATCAGAATTATCCAAACCCTTTCAATCCTGCTACTAACTTCAGGTTTGATTTAGCAGAAAATGGGTCAGTTAATATGAAAGTGTTTGATGTAAGCGGGAAAGAAATTGAAACATTGGTCAATGAGTTAATGACTGCAGGCAGTTACGATGTTGAATGGAATGCATCTGCATATTCAAGCGGAATTTATTTTTACAAGCTGGTTACAAATGATTTTTCGGAAACTAAGAAAATGATACTGGTTAAATAAATTTTAAGCCGGTGTTAAACCGGCTTTTCTAAAATTATTTCCTGTTATAGTTTATTTCTGTTGCCTTTGCTTCTTCGCCGGTTGGCATTACATTGTATGAAGTTAAAATAATATTATTTGTGTCGACAACTTTTAATTCTGTTCTCCAGCCCCATTTTTCTGTGCCTTCTTCGTTAGTATCGTAATAACCCGTTACATCCAACTTTTCATTACTCTGTTTGCCTTCAGATATCATAATTGCAGTGCCCATGTGAAAGCTATCAACCCAGGCTGACTGGAATTTGCCTGTCATACAGTCAAACCCGATTATATTGATACCTTCAAGCGGTTTGCTTTCAATTGAGCCTTTATATTCATGCAGAATAAACCTGCCGCCAAGTATTGAGGTTATCTTGCCTGAAACCGGTGATTCATCTGCTAAAATTCCCGGCTCAAACCATGTTTTAGCAGTACCCTGCCACTCCCCTTCAAGCTCTCTTAACTGCTTATGAACACCGGATGAAAGTGATTCACTGAATTTATATTTTGCCATTGTTAAATATTATGATCTTTAAAATCTCATTTTATTGATTCCGTCTATCAGGAAATCAAACCCGAACAGCATTGTAAAATAAAAGCGCCATTCTTTGCCGTATTTTACTTCCTTTTGTTCACCTGTTGTAGATGGGAATATCCTTGTAAACTCATCTAGTCCGTATGATGCATTGAACGTAAAAGCTGTTGGATATACATAATATGAATACGTTAATAACCTTAGCTCAAAGCCAATATCTTTTTTAAAATCTTTTAGTTTAGTTGCCTTGTTATACCATGCGTTACCAACATCACCGTAAACCGAAAAATACAGCTTATCAAAATAAAATTGCAGGAAGTTGAAATCAAGATTTGTTGCCAGCGGGAATCGGTATGTTAAATTTGCAGTAGCATACCTGTTGCCACCTATTGCATAGAAAGGATAACCTTTCATATTGGGGAAACCGCTTGCATAGAAATCAAAGAAATTATCCTGTTCCGGTCCGAATATCGTGCCTCCTCGCAGCCTGAGGCTGAGAGAATGGGAGTTATTGAATAAGCCAAAACCCTGCAGAAGGTCACCTTCAAGCCTGTGGAATTTAGCCTTCTCAAAAGCTTCTGTTACATTTCCCTGGTCATCAATTACAAGCTCCGGATTAAGATCGTTTATCTCGTAATCATACTTCAGCCTGAAATACCTGCCAATAGGGTTGATATCATCATTCTTATTGGGTAAAAAATTTGAATATGAATATGTTAATGATAGATCTCTGCCTTTGAAATAATTTGTAGAAGATGCCGAGACCTGCCGGTTTATTGCCGGTATAATAAATGTACTTAGCTTTGATGAGTATGATGAAAATGTAAAGCCTGCCTTCATGTTGTGATTGGCATTTATGATCTTAAATGCCATGCCGAACTCAAACTGCAGAA
>JAPUEV010000076.1 GCA_027492415.1 Ignavibacteria bacterium | reverse complement strand
AGGGTGAAAATATTAAAGAAAGTGCAGAAGAAAAAAATTAAAAAAACACAGGTAAGTAAAAGATCAGGCAAAAATACACGGGGCTACAGGCTGAAACCTTCAACACACATGATGATAGTAAAGATACAGAACCTGCTTGGTACAGATCAGGATGAAGCAATCGCTTCGGCATGTACAATGCTGTATAACGATCTGAAAAAAAACGAAAATAAAGAATCTGAAAAATGAATATGAAAAACACAAACAGAATAATTTTCACCGCTTTGCTTGGAACATTATTATTTTGTACCGGAGTATTTTCGCAGCCGGTATGGGTTACACAAAATCCGCTTCCGCAGTGCAACACCATTAACGATGTTCAGTTCATCGGCGCAAGTACGGGTTATGAGGCCGGTAATTACGGTACAATACTGAAAACTACCGATGGCGGCACAAGCTGGGTAAGCCAAAATTCCGGTACTACAGAAAACCTGAATTCAGTTTCATTTGTGAATGCTGCAACAGGATATATAGCAGGCGGACTTAATAACCGTATAATAATAAAAACTACCAATGGCGGCTCTAACTGGATTGTTTCAAACTCGCTAAGCAGCGGGGGATTTTTAGCTATCAGGTTTGCCGATGTTAATACCGGCTTTGCAGGCGGCTACGGCGGACTTTTTATGCGCACAACAAACGGCGGCGTGAACTGGAATACAGTAACTTTTGCCGCAGAAAACTTTAACGGTATTTTTGTATGCTCACCTTTAACCGCATATATAGCGGCAGCAAACGGGAATGTATACAAGTCAACAAACGGCGGACTTAACTGGACCTCACAGGCAACAGTAAATACCAATCCGCTTTACGCAATCAGTTTTATTGATAGTTTAAACGGCTTTTCGGGCGGCTGGCAGGGTAAAATGGTTAAAACCACAAATGGCGGCACAAACTGGAGCCTTTTAACCACAACTAATAACCAAACCGTAAACAAAATATTTTCCCGTGACCTTTTGAATATTTACGCTGCCGGAGATAATATGCGTTACCTTGCTACAACCAATGGCGGCACTAACTGGAGCGTTAATATCCTTCAGCTGGCAAATTTTAATAATCTAAAAGGTATTTATTACACGGATGCAAGCAAAGGTTTTTTGACAGGCGGATATGGCACGCAGCTAATTACCACAAATGGCGGTGTAAACTGGACCTCTCAAATTTCAGGGATCAATTCCAACGGCTTTAGCTTAAGCTTTCCTTCAGCAAATACAGGCTATGCCGGGCTATATGCAGGCGGGATGATAAAAACCACTAACGGCGGAAATAACTGGGCTCCCATAGATGCCCCGACAAATGCTAACATTGGCAATGTGGAATTTACTGATAACAACAACGGGTATGTTTCAGTTTTTTCAAGCGTTGTTTACAAAACCACCAACGGCGGCGCTAACTGGATCACTTTGAATACAGGTACCGTTGAGCAGATAGCAAGCCTGGTATTTGTGGACCAGAACACAGGCTTCGGCGCATGCAATACAGGCGGAGTGGTGGTAAAAACAACAAGCGCAGGAACTACATGGGTAATATTAAACACGGGCTTTCCGGCGGAATCGTTCAGCAAAATATATTTCAGCAATGCAAACAACGGGTATATATTATCATATTCATCAGATATCCTTGCTACTACCAACTCAGGGGCAACATGGGTCCAGCGGGTTACAGGAACAACACAGGTTCCCCAGGCGATATTTTTTGCAGATGTAAACACAGGATATATTGCATGCGGGCAGGGCAACATCCTGAAAACTACCAATGCGGGAGCTAACTGGAACATTATTAACCCTTCAGCTGGAAATTTCTACTCATTATTTTTTATGAACGCATTAACGGGATACGGCGCAGGTATTTGGAACGGGCAGGCAAATTGCAAAAGAACTACCGATGGAGGAGTTAACTGGGAAAATATTAATACCGGCACAAATAATACTGTTAACGATCTGGTATTCACCGATGCCGGGACAGGATATATCCTTGGCGCAGGTGCAATGATTTTAAAAACTACAAACGCGGGCTCAATTACAAATGTTCAGCCGGTTAACAATAATGTTCCCCTGGGATTTTCGCTTTCACAGAATTACCCCAACCCGTTCAACCCTTCAACTACGATTAAGTTTTCAATTCCCGATACTCCCCTCTCATTTGGAGAAGTGCGGGGGGTGAAGTTGGTTATTTACGATATCACCGGAAAGCAGATTACAGAGCTTGTAAACAGTGAGCTATTGCCCGGTACATATGAAGTAAATTGGTCAGCAACAGAATTTACCAGCGGAATATATTTTTATATATTGACCGCAGGCGATTTTACAGAAACCAGGAAAATGGTTTTGATAAAATAGTTTTATAACAGGGTTTAAAAAACATCACAGAAAAAATAATGAATAAATATTTAGTTACAACATTTATAGTGTGTATTGTTTTAATTGCGCTGAATGCCAAAACGCAGGCTGAAGTAACGCCGTGTTTTATAATTGATCCCCATGACTCTCTGCTTTTTGACGGCTCCGGCAGCATACAGATGAACACAGATGTTACAGGCCAAGGGTGTTACATTAAGGCATTTCGTAAAACGGGTAAAGTTAACGGTAAAGTGCTGAAAAGAGAGCTGGCTATAGACTGCTCGGAAATTCCCGATACTATCACAATTTCTGTGGATAAAGAAATTGAAGCCGGCGATAACCTGGTTGAGGGAACAGATATTAAAACGGGACCCGATTCAAGGGTTGATGTTATGATAATGGTATCAGGACAAAAAGGCAGTAATGGCGCCATGGTTTTAACGGTTGGTCCCAATTCGGTATTGACCCTGCCTATGGTTAGCTCACTATGTACAGCTCTTAAAACAGGACAGCCTAAAAAAGAACAGATCAGCATCAAAAGCGGTAAAGTAAAGGTTAAAACTAAAGCTAGTTTACCTGCTTTTAACCTTTCAAATCTTGATCTGCTGAACTTAAGAGATGACCCCGAAGAAACAAGATTTGAATATTTATTTAAAAACACAGTGGAGACAAAAGGTAAAAACTCTACCGTTATACATACAAAGACAGAATACTCTCATGAAGTAAAAGTAGATGGCGCAGATACACTGGATATTATCAGGGTTTATGAAGGTTCTGTTGAGGTATCTATGGTAAGTATAGATAGAGATGATGAGAATATTACAAAAAAAATGGAAAAACTCTCTGAAGATATTCAGGCAGGTAAGCTGACAGCCGAAGAAGTACAGGCTAAAATGCAGGAATTCCAGGACTATGGACAAAAAATAAATGAGCTGATGACTCCCCTGGCAGTTGAGGAAGGCAGTAAATGTACTGTAACAAAAAATTCACGGGTGGTCGAGCCTCTTGGCTCCGGCGATGAAGATGATGCAAAGTAAAGAATAATTTTCAGGGGGGTGAATCCCGCTCTTTACGGCGGGATTTTTATTTACCGCTGAATACTCCTA
>JAPUEV010000075.1 GCA_027492415.1 Ignavibacteria bacterium | reverse complement strand
TTACTGATGTGGAGCTCCATATGCACTGAAAGTATGTTATCAGTACCTGCCTTCTGGTAGACCAGCAGCTCGCCTTTCCATACTCCAAGCCATGCATCATTTATCTGTGAATATATCCCCGGAGTAAAAAATATGAATAATAAAAGAATTTTTAAAAACTGAGCTTTGGATTTAATTAATTGCATAAATTATTTCATCGCTTCCATTCCCATTGCTTCCCATTCCTCTTTGCTGGGTCCGTAGAATCCGGGTACTTTAAGTCCTGCCTGGCGCATTAATACTGTCATTTGTCCCCTGTGATGAGCCTGGTGAGCTATAAGTATGCTCAGTGTTGTTCCTCTTTTCCATTTTTCGCCGTACATATCATCTGTTTCCTGTAATGTTGCGTCAGTCCAGTTAGCTTTAATTTTTTCAGTTAAAGATTCAGATGCATTTTTATAACACTCAGCCAGATCAGCTGCGCTTTTCTCATTCCAGTGGCCGGTTGTGAAGTCAGGTGTAAACACCTTCAATCCGGTTTTACCCATCATTTCACCTACTGTTTCAGCAATATGCCATCCTATGAACCCTAATGTTCTGCCCGCTTCATTTACTTTCTGGCCAAGTGAGGCATCCGTCAGATTTGCCAGAACTTTAGCTGTAGCATCACTTTCATAAGCCCAGTCTGCAAGGAATTCATTTATTGTTGTATATGTCATTTTAATATTAATTAATTGAATTAGAATATTCAAAATTATACAAAGTTTATCAAATAAAAAAGCCCGGCATATTAAATACCGGGCTGTAATATAAACAATTCCCCCAAAATCATTTGCAAATATTGTAGTTTAATATTTAAGCGGAAGCGTGATTCCCATAAAGATCTGCAGGTACATAATATTCTTTCTGCCTTCAAGCTCTATCCCGTTATTGCTGCCGGAATCATTCATGTAAGTTGAGTACGCTTCATCAGAGTAATAGTTCTGCTTTGGAATTACATTTACCCAGGAGCCTTTGATACCTATTAAAACGTCAGTTTTTTTGGTGAACCTGAACTGCATCCCGGCACTTGCACTCATTCCCAGCCTTGAAGCCGGCTTAAATTTAGTGTAAATATTGCTCAGGGTACCGTCAGGATAAGTAATGTTTGATTGCCATGCGCCGAACATCAGGTTATAATCCAGGGAGTATCCCAAAAACACGCTTTCTTTTTGTTTTGGCGTGAAATTATATTCTACTCCCGCTCCAAGGGTCATAACATTCCACCTGGTACGGTTCATACCGTTATCCACTGTGTTATAGAACATATTATATCCAAGTGATCCGGTTAAGCTTAATTTTTTATTTTTAGAAATTACGAACTTTCCAACAGCTCCAAGCCCATAGCCTTCCTGCATCCCCAGGTTTTTGGAGTTGAATACATTACCGTTGGGGGTGTTGTAGAGACTGCTGAATCCCCTGCCATCGCCGTTTGCTGAGCTGAACACATAGCTGAATCCGCCTGTAAATGCAACAGAAACTTTCGGCACTTTACGTTCACTTTTAAGCTTTAACGGCTGCTGAGCGAATTGAGCTGATGCGTTTAAAACCAATGCTGCAATAGCCAGTTTTAAAATGTTCATAATGCCCCCTTTGTGTTAAATATTGAGTAACACAAAGTTAAACTAATGTTATGAATATTTACTAACGAAAACTTTTAATATGAGGGGTTTTATGGTACAGCAATTGAACCTGCCTATACAGCGCACTTATGTACCGTGAAATTAGTATAAACAGGTTATCTTAATTATGCTATTTATATATAAGTTATATCGGTATAGCTTAGGAATGTTCTATAGTCATTTTTGAAGTATTATTCGGGTCATACTTAACATATATTTCCTCACCTACCTGGTATTTTGGTACCGAGGTATCCTTTAATATCCCTATTGCAGAGCCATGAAAAGCCGGTCTATCCGATGGTAAAACCTCCACTTCAATTTCAACTGCGGGATTATTCCCGTTTACATAAATCCCCAGCCATGTATATTTGGTTACAATTGCTTTGCAGGAAGTACCATAAGCCATAATTTCTTTGTTCTTGGCATCAATTTCTACAAGCTTTCTTTCTGAATCTGCCTGGCTCATACCTGCCCATGGACCTATATTAACCCTATCCTGAGCAAATGATGAAGTAGCTGTTTGTCCTGCTGCACCGCCAACACCTTCATAATTTATCACTATGCTGTTCTTATCATTAAGATCAATAAGTACCGGAATAACGCCACCCGGCTGGTACATTGAGGTTTGAAGCCTTGATATCAGCTGTTTGGTTTCAACAAGATATGGTGAACCGTTCGGAGGAGAAACTTCTAAAACCAGTTTTACCTGGGGCGCATTATTTACTGTAACGCCTGTATCGTGAACTTCAACAACCCTGGCTGTGGTTGCAAAGCCTGTTTTAGCAAGCCTGCGGCTAAGCATCATAGGTCCGAAAAGTACTTTCCAGAATACTGTAGCCATAATTCCCACAACAACAACCATAATTATAGCGGGAAAGACCTGCTTAGTAGCTATAACTGCACCAAAACCCACTACCAGGCCAATTCCGGCTCCAATTAAGCCAATAATCATTCCCCAGTTCATTTTCATTGAAATAATCTCCTTAAATTTTTATACAAAATTACATTTTTTTTTTGAAATTCATATAAGGAAAACTTAGAAATATTTATTGAATTGTTTTAAGAGAAATGCAGATGAAGATAAAAGAAAACGGGGATAGAATTTCTATCCCCGTTAAAAAACGGTTAAACCCAGGAAAAAACCAGGAAAAAATTAAGCTGATTTACGGTTTGTCTTACCCGAAAGATTATTGATCTTATAGGTCAAATCGTCTGAAACATTGTTAACTATTTCCTGAAAAAGTACGAACTTTTCGAGCTCGAGCTTTGAAAGCTCAGGAAAATGTTTCCATGCCTCATCGGTTATTACCTTAGAGATGTTAATCTTAAACTGCTTAATTTTTTCTCTCCCCGCTTCTGCTTCTTCCTTTGTGAAGATGATTTTGTTTTCGCCAGCTCTCACGTCTTTTTATTAGTTTAATGTTAAACAAAATTACCATTATATCACGTGATGTACCTCACTGATAACCGTTATATTCATTACTTTGATGAAAAATACCTAAAAATACTACTTTTTCACATATGGTTTAAACTGTTTAAACCGCAAATATGCCTAAAACAACAAAATATGAGCATTTTTAAGAATTGTTAATATTGTACGCTTTCGGTATATTTGTAGATGAAAAATACCTATTCAGCCGCAGGGGTTAATATTACAGAAGGTGATAAGTTTATTGATAGGATAAAGCCTCTGGTTAAGACCACATTTTCCGGTTCAGTTGTAAGCGGTATTGGTAACTTCGGTGCATTTTTCAAAGTACCTAAAAATCTTAAAAATCCTGTTTTTGTTGCAAGTACTGATGGCGTTGGTACAAAGCTTAAAATTGCTGTTTTAGCCAAAAAACATGATTCAATTG
>JAPUEV010000074.1 GCA_027492415.1 Ignavibacteria bacterium | reverse complement strand
GGGCAGAACCTGTAATCAATTTCAGCCTGTCCGCCGGTGGCAACTTCATGATGCTGTGTTTCAATTTCAATTCCTGCGTTCAGCAAATGCTCAACCATTGCATTGCGGATATCATTGGTGCTGTCAGCAGGCGGCACGGGAAAGTAGCCTTCTTTCATTCTTATCTTATGGCCAAGATTCTGTTCAAGCTCAGTACCTGTGTTCCAGAAGCCTTCGCGGGAATCAACTTTATACCAGCTGCTGTATTCATTAACATTATATGCCACATGATCCAGGATAAAAAATTCAGCCTCGGGTCCGCAGTAAATAGTATCAGCTATCTTTGTTGATCTGAGATATTCTTCTGGGTTCTAGGCTACATAACGCGGGTCACGGCTGTAACGCTCATTGGTAGCCGGTGAATAGATATCGCAGATCATTGAAAGATTCTTTGTAGCCATGAAAGGATCGATATTAGCAGTATTTGGATCAGGGAAAACAAGCATATCAGATTCATTGATCGATTGCCATCCCCTGATAGAAGAGCCGTCAAAGCCAAGTCCTTCGCTGAATACTTTCTCATCAAGGTTCCTTGCCGGTATGCTGAAGTGCTGCCACTGTCCGGGCATATCGGTAAAACGGAAATCTATCATTTTAACATCATGCTTTTTTATCAGAGCAAAGACGTTTTTTATAGCCTGCTGATTTGCTGCCATAATTTATTTATTCTCCTTTATTATTTATAGTGTAAAATACATTTTATATTCAAACGGATGAGGCATAGTGTTAATGGAGTTAATTTCCCTGTGCTTGTTCTCTATCCACTGTTTGATAAGCTCATCACTGAAAACATTATCGCGTCTTAAGAATTCACTGTCCTGTTCCAGCGCATCAAGAGATTCTTCAAGGTTGCGCGGAAGAAAATCTACTTTTTCATGCTGAGCGTGATCCAGAATATTTTTCTCAAAAGGACCGTAGCCTTCTATTACAGGGTCTATTTTATTTATAATGCCGTCAATTCCTGCCATAAGTATTGCTGAAAAGCAAAGGTATGGGTTAGCCGTTGAATCCGGCGGCCTGTATTCAAATCTTGTCATCTCCGGGTTGGATACATACGAGGGTATCCTGATGGCCGATGAACGGTTTCCTTTGCTGTAGGTCAATGCTACCGGCGCTTCAAAACCGGGAACAAGGCGCTTATATGAATTTGTACTTGGGTTAGTGAAGGCTGAAAGCACTCTACCGTTTTTCAGGAGTCCGCCAATGAAGTATCTGCCCAGCTCATTTACATTGCCGTATTCACCTTTTTTATAAAAGGCATTCTTTCCGTTCTTTGTTAAAAATGTATGTACATGCATTCCGCTGCCGGGCTGTTTGAACATTGGCTTCGGCATGAATGTAATATGAATATTATTCTGACGCGCCAGATTGAAGAGTGCATACTTTACGGTAACAACATTATCGGCGGTTTTAAGCAGGGTTTCAAAATATGTTTCAATTTCCTGCTGACCGCGCTCACCTGTTTCATGGTGATGGTATTTAACCTTAATCCCGAAATCCTTCAGCATCCTGCATGCTTTATCCCGGAAATCATCGTATACGTCAAAAGGATTTGCCGCGTGATAAGCATTGGTAAAAAATTCTTCGGCATGTTCAACTTCGTAAAATGATGCTGAAGTACGGGTATCATACTTCACTTTGCTGAATATATAGAATTCAAACTCGGGACCCCACCATGATGTATCACCGCCTGTGTATTTTTTAACAAGCTCTTCTGCCTTCTGAGCAATATACCGGCCATCCTGCCCAAAAGGCGTTCTGGCATCATCGGTCAGAAATATATTAGCATAAAAGCTTAATGTTTTAGATTCGCGGAACGGGTCAAGCACAGAAGTTGCAAGATCAGGTACAAGTATCATATCACTGTTTTCAACTTTACGGAATCCATAACTGGAGCCGTCGAATCCAACGCCTTCATTTATCAGTGTAGTGATAATTTCCGGGTAAACAGGAAGCGATATATGATGCAGCCTGCCGGTGAGATCAATGCACTTAATATCAATTACTTCAATATTATGTTCTTTAATCAGCTTATTTATCCGCTGTATTTCTGAAGCCTGTAATTTGCTGTTATTTTTCATTTCCTGAAGTGTTTTAGGTCTATTGCAAAAGTTTCTTTATGTGATGAAAGCACAATGGATGTTCGTGTTGAGCGTACACCTTTCCAGGACTGTATCCTGGCAAGCAGCTTTTCAAGCGAAGATGTGTTTTCAGTGCGTATTTTAAGTATGTGAGAGCCGTCGCCGGTAATTGAATGGCATTCAAGAATTTCAGGAGCAGTATGTGTATGCTGAATGAATTCTTTGTAATGAGCTGAAGAATCACTCCCGACAAAAATAAAAGCGGTAATATCCTTGCCAAGTGATTTGTGGTTCAGCTTGGTAATGAATCTTTCTATTACACCAAGCTCTTCAAGCTTATTCATCCTGTCAGTGACAGATGGAAGCGATAAGCCTATTTTCTCAGCAAGCTCGTTCCTTTTCATCCTGGCATTATCCTGCAGGAATTCAAGTATTTTCAGGTCTGTTTCGTCTACTGTATGCATTTGGTTGGTTAAATTGCCTTAATTATTAAGGTATTATTAGATATTTACTTTATTTATTTAGGCAATTAGCGCTATTTACCTGTAAATATAAAGTAATGTTTTTAAATAGTCAATAGTATTTTTTACAATTTTTTGGTAATTATTGAAAGGATTTTGCTTTTTTGGAGGCGATGGGTGAAGTAAAGCTCTTTTGAGAACGAAGCGAAGCAATCCTGTAAATTCTTAAGATTGCTTCGTCATTACGTTCCTCGCAAATTACACTATATCAGTATCATTGAAAAAGTGAGCAATTTCGTTGCTTGCATTCTCATCAGAATCAGAGCCATGCACAATATTACGCTCAATTGATTCAGCGTACAGCTTGCGGATAGTCCCCTCTTCTGCATTTGCAGGGTTGGTTGCGCCTATCAGCTTGCGGAAATCCGCTACAGCATTATCTTTTTCAAGGTAAAGCGGTACAACCGGACCTGAGATCATATAAGCAACCAGGTCTTTATAAAAAGGTCTTTCTTTATGAATCGCATAGAAATTCTGAGCAGATTCTTCGCTTAAATGAATAAGCCTCATACCCTTTATATCAAATCCTGCATCTAAAATTTGCTGAATGACTTTTCCCTGTACCTTTTTTTCCAGGCAGTCAGGTTTCAAAATTGCCAGTGTTCTTTCTTTCATTTATATCTGTAAATATTTATTTATTATTAAGTTAAATTATTTTTAATATTCAAATTTAAGATGAAATATTGATTTATTAAACTCATTAAAATTTACCCATTTAATACTTTTGTTTTCAATTATTATTGGAAACTAATATGAAATAATTTCCTGAAACAATCATATTTTATGATAGTTTAAAAAATAACTAAACAATAAATCAGATGCAGAATATATTACTTATCACGTTATTTTTATTCTCGTTTGTC
>JAPUEV010000073.1 GCA_027492415.1 Ignavibacteria bacterium | reverse complement strand
TTTGTTGATTTGAACATAACCGAGTCCGTTGGCCCGTAATAAAGTGTATCGGTATGGTTCGGGTCCATTGCCATTGGGATACCGTCTGAGCTTCTGTTAGCTGCAAAAGTTTCCTGCCAGGTTTGCCCGTAATTTGTTGAGCGCAGCACCTTGCCGTGATTATTATCAATGCTGTCTATTGCCACAACTATCAGGTTTGTATCTTTGGGAGAAATAAATAATGAATTTGAAATTGCACCATAAGGCATTGCTGTCCCTATCTGCGTCCATGTTTCACCGATATCAAGAGACCTGTAGAGGGTATTGGATTTAGTAACGAAAATTTCTTTTTTATTCCATGTACTCTGGAAAAACACATTGCCTGATGAAGTATAAAAATTAAGCGGTATCTTTAATGACCAGCTTAGATCTATATTAGTTCCGTTGGGCATATACCAGTTCAGTCCGCCGTTGATCGTCCTTAATACCATTTTATTCGGCCCGATAGCCCAACCTGCCATGGTATTATAAAAGTAAATTGACTTCATATCTGTCCACGAAGGATTGTACTGGTTCACAAAATTAATTCCCTTATCTGTTGTTTTCTGTATAATGCCGCCTTCCCCGCAAATGTAAACAGTGGAGTCATTTGCCATAACCAAACCTGTAATATCCGGGCGGATCACTGCTTTATAATTTATAGTTTGCCAGGCAGAGCCAAGATCAGTGGATTTTAAAATTACCCCGTCTCTTGAACCGGCAAAGATGAGGTTTCCCCTGATATCAGCTGAGAAAATATCTTTTGATGTGGGAACAGTTACACTGCTCCAGTTATTTCCTGCATTTGTGGTTTTAATTAAAGTTCCGTTTAAACCGCATGCAATGCCGGTAGTGGCATTGGAAAATTTTATTTTATTCAGATAATTAGTGGTCGGTGTGTTTTGCATGCTCCAGTTATCACCGCCATTAGTGCTGTAATATATCTTACCGCTTCCTGTTGCGATCCAGCCTGTCATTGCATCTGTAAAATACACTGAAGTCAGATTTTCAGCGGCATTAACAACTGAGCCCGTGAAACTAACACCCAGGTTGCTGCTTTTCTGCAGTGTGCCTCCGCTGCCGCATATCCAGATATTAACACCGCTGCCGTTAACGGAATTATAGTTTGCAGTACCAATGGATTTATCCGCAAATGACTGGCCTCCGTCACCTGATCGGAATATCGCGCCGTTATTACCGGCCATCCACACTATGGTGCCGTTTGTTGAATAAATTGAATTAAATGTTTGAGACCGGACAGATGAAGTGAAGCCTGCAATTAAGGTCAATAGGACCATTGCTAAAAGATAGTAGTTTCTCTTTATCTTTTTCATAGCAATTTATTTTAGTTTATTTTTAAATACTATTTTTAAACATAAGTTAATGCATAACATTAATTTTTGCAAGATAAATTTGGGAAATTATTAATTTAAAGGGTAATACAAATTGTTGTAAATATTTCTTAATTCAGTGTATAAAAATCTTCTTTTTCGTGGTTATGCAGCCTGATAAGATCAGCCCGCACAAGGTTTACCAGTATCCTGCTTGCCCTGCGGTTAGAAAGATTAAGAAGCTCCCTGAATTTCTGAAGTGTTATGCTGTCATTTTTGCCAAGGTAATCCAGAAGCGCTTTTTCCTTATCACCCAGGTTGATTATCTGTGCAGGCGAATCTGCCCTTAGCTTCTTTAATACTTTAACAGTTTCCCTGGATGCCTGGACTGATTTATCCTTAACCCTGATGTAAACTTTATTATGGTCATCATCACTTTTACCGTTTTCTATCAGCCTGTGCGGCTTAAATCTGCTCTCTGGAATATCAACAACTATTACATCTTTCCTGTAAATATGCATTATATCAACCGTGTACCTTATTTCAGGCTCGCAGTAGAATTTAGCAGCAAGATCTATGTATTCAATTTCACCCTTTTCGCTTTCCACGCCCACAACGCTTTTATCGTCATCTATGCCAAAGAGTATCCTGCCGCCGTGAGTATTCGCAAAAGCAGTCATTTCCTTTGCTATTTTCTCAGGCTCTGTGAACTTCCGCTTGAACTCAACATTCTGATTCTCGCCGCCTTCTATAATTTCATTCAGTTCGTATAGTGTCATTGCAGGTATAAATTACTTATATGGATCTGTAAGTAAAGGTTATATTTTTTTAACGCTGTCCAGGTAGCTTTGCAGCATAAGTGATGCGGAGATAATATCAATATTCCCTTTCACTTCCCTGTTCTTTTTTTTCATCCCTGATTCAAGCATCGAGTCCGCTGCCATTTTAGAGGTAAATCTTTCATCCCACCTGATAATTTTTATTTTTTCCCCGGATATAGTGCCTGCTACTGATCTAAGCTGTTCTTCAAACTTTTCTGTTTCCAATGTCTGCGCAGTTTTTTCGCCTTTCAGGTTCAGCGGGTAACCCAGTACTATTACAGTTATCTCATCTTCTGCGATAATTTTCCTTATCCTGTCAAAAGTTGATTTATTGTTCGGCAGCACTTCCCTGCCAAAGGCAATGGAGTGAGATGGATCGGATACTGCTATCCCAATCCTGACTGAGCCGTGATCGATACCAAGAATTTTAGACATGCCGGAAAAATTTAGAAATGATAAGCCTGAGTTATATACCTGCTGTATTCAGAAAGAATAATAAAATCAGAAGGTAAAATAAAAATCTTCAAACCACAAGAATTTTAGAAAATAAAACTCTTGTAGTTTGAATTAAAATCTGCACTAGGAAAAGAAAAAAGATTATACTAAAGGTTTTTTAAGGAATTCTTTTAGTAACTTACCCGCTTTAAAATGCATTTTTTTCCTTGCAGGTACATAAACAAATTCACCTGTCTTCAGATTTCTTGCTTTTGGTTTTGGCTTGGTTATCTTCACTTCAAATACGCCAAAGTCACGGATCTCAATTCTCAGGTCAGGACTTGCGGTCATAAGCAATTCCCTGATGCTGTCAAATAATGCATCAACTGCCGCTTTTTCAGATATCTTCCTGCCCTCAAATTTCTTGGCAAGCTTAATTTCGATATCCTTCTTAGTTAGTGTTCTAACCCTGATTTTCTTTTCGGTTGTTGTTTCCATATCCCTTCTCCATGTAAAATTTAAAATTATTTATTTTCAATGAATCTCTTAAAATATGATAGTAACGATAATATAGCCAGCACTAATGATAAAAATAGCAAAACAGTATATAAAAGTTCCGTAATTTCACTATGATAGGAAAAAAAAGTTCCAAATTGCCCAATTTTAGCTCCATTTGCCAATATTGCCATAAAGATAGCCGCTCCTATACTGAATACTGCTATCTTTCCGGGCCAGTTTGATTGTAACACTATGTTCTTTTTAGAGCTTAAATATAAGCCACCTGCCAGTATAACCGCATCACGCATTACAGTGATTAAAACATACCACAGCGGAATTAATCCTTTGAGAAGCAGTATTAACACTATCGAAATTACGGTAAGCTTATCAGCCAACGGGTCAATAAT
>JAPUEV010000072.1:1596-3533 GCA_027492415.1 Ignavibacteria bacterium | reverse complement strand
CCCTTTAAAAAGTCCGCGTCAATTATCGGCAGCTGGAAAGTAACAAATCCAAAGACAACACTTATCATTGTTGAGATCAGCACAACGGCTATAAGCGGTTTATACTGAAACACATATTTTATTCCGGTTACAAACTGAACTTTAACAGAATCACTTTCTGCATTAATTTCCTGTTTCGGCTTTTTAAGCGATATAATAGAAACAAGCGCTATAAGATTTGCAAGCAGTGCTGTTGCAAAAGTACCAATCGCTCCAAATGCGGCAAATAAAATACTGAAAGTTGATGATGCCGCAACCTGGCCTATCTTTGCATTTGATGCAGCGGCACCCATTACCCTCGGGAATTCCTGCTTATCGGAAACTATATCCTTTACCAAACCTATCATGCTGGGATAATTTAGAGCAAACACAGAGCCCAGGGAAAATCCCATTAGTAATATCAGGGGAAATGAAAGCAGGTTAGTAACTACAAGTATTATTGATACAATTGTAACCAGCGTTAGACCTATATTACACTTAATCACATTGCTTCGCCTGTCGTATCTATCTGCAAGTACGCCGCCGTATATGCTGAAGAGCAAAAACGGAAGGTTCTGCGCAAACCCAATGGTGCCAAGGGCTGCAGGTGAGCCTGTCAGCTTAAAAGTTATCCATGAAAGCGAAAAGAATGAAAGATAAACGCTGATAAATACATTTATATCAGTTAGAAAATATTTAACAATATTTCGCTTAGCGTCAGATGTCATTAAAGATTTTATGAATTTCGAAAGGGCAATATAGCGGTTTTTAGCTTTTGATACTATAAAAAATTATGCTTCCATTCTCATATTCTTTTCCCCATTGCAAACCTATTTGCTGAGGAATTAACATTATAATGGTTTTGTGTAGCCACGACCTTCAGGTCGTGGATGGATGCTTATTAAATTACCGGCTTTAGCCGCAATTAATTTGATATATAATTTTAACCCGGGATATAAACTATATGTAAACTCCGCTCTAAAGAGAGTCACCTGAATATGACTCTTTTGTTCTTTGCAGAGTCTCCCGAAGGGGACTCTGCAAATATAAATCTTTTACTTCACCTGTGATACTATCTCATCGCTCATCGGTTTTACTGCGCTTGAAAAATACTTCACCAGGTTACCGTTCTCATCAAGCAAATACTTGTTGAAGTTCCATTTTGGCTGCTGATCATTCCACCCGTTCATATCCTTGCTTGTAAGCCATTTGTATATGGGAGCCATATCATCACCCAATACCGAAATTTTTTCGAACATAGGGAAAGTTACGCTGTATTTTGATGTACAGAATTGTTTTATCTCTTCATTGCTTCCCGGTTCCTGCCCACCGAAATTATTTGCAGGAAAACCAAGTATCACAAGTTTATCCTTATATGTTTCATATAGCTTTTCAAGGTCTTCGTACTGGGGAGTGTAACCGCACTCCGAAGCAGTATTTACTATTAAAACTTTTTTTCCTTTGAACTGTGAGTAATCAATTTCCTTTCCGTCAATCGTTTTCACCTTTGCGGTTGGGTTTGCTTCAAGGAATTCGTAAAATGTGGATTTATCTGCCATGTTAATATTATCCGGTTTAGACTTCACCTGCTTACATCCGAATACGCTCAGCATTGTGTAGAGGATAGTCATTAGTATTATGTTTTTAGTTTTCATATTTATTTTAAATTTCAGCTCATTTCCGCATAAGTCTGGTAATCAGGCTTTACAGGGTTCTCTATTAAAAACAATCTTCCGGCTGTCGCGGTTTCAAATGAAAATTCGCCGGCATCCTTAACTACCGCAAAGTCATTGGCTTCCATCTTTCCTGCAACAGTTGATATCCCGCCATCAATAAGGTAAATCGAGCTTATCTTCTCAGGGTTAAGCCCCAGCTTATGCGTGCCTGCCTTAAATTTTATCTCTACTGCGCCAACCCCC
>JAPUEV010000072.1:0-1496 GCA_027492415.1 Ignavibacteria bacterium | reverse complement strand
TGCTCTCCTATTGTTGAGCCGTTATCGCTCCATGCATGCGCCCAATAGAATAAATTTGAGTACGGCAGCAGGTATGCAGGGTTATGTGTCATTACGACCGGGCGGTTTTCAAGTATCTCGCCGTCATTGAATCCCCCGGGAGCCTGTTCGTTAAACGGGTATATCTTTATTGACATAGTTCTGTAAATTTTTTCAATTTTATGATTAATTTGTAGAATTAACAGGTAATTATAATATGACTAACCGATGTAAGCATTTTTTAATTCCTCGAATGACTGTATATATATAGTTATTTTTACTTTCCTGTTTTGTTTCTGGCTTTTAGTCCCCCTTATAAAGGGGGAGAACGGGCTTAAATTAACTTTTCGCTTTAATTGTAACATCGTTATCACTTTTCGTACATTTTTATCGGGGATTTGAATACTATAATTAAGCCTATAGATACAATTCAGGGTAATCAAGGAAATTAAGGTAATCAAGGTTGAAGACACGAACCACTAAAAAAAATAAAGTTAATGTTATAACACTCGGATGTTCTAAGAACATTTACGATTCCGAAGTGCTTATGGGACAATTGCGCGCCAATGATTTTACCGTCTCTCATGAAGACGATAACTCTGATGCTCCGATCGTAATTATTAACACATGCGGATTTATTGATAATGCCAAGCAGGAATCAATTAATACTATAATTGAATGGGCTGACGCTAAAGAAAAGGGACTTGTTGAAAAAGTTTATGTTACCGGCTGCCTTTCTGAACGTTATAAACCCGACCTTGTAAAAGAGATACCGAATATCGATGAATATTTCGGTACCCGGGATCTTCCAAGGCTGCTTAAAACACTCAACGCTGATTATAAACAGGAGCTCATCGGTGAACGCCTGCTCACAACACCCATGCACTATGCATACTTTAAAGTTTCTGAAGGCTGTGACAGGCCATGCTCATTTTGCGCTATTCCATTAATGCGCGGTAAACATGTTTCTATTCCGATGGAGAGGCTTGTACAGCAGGCAAAGGATCTTGCACGTCAGGGTGTTAAAGAATTAATTTTAATTGCCCAGGACTTAACTTACTACGGTCTAGATCTCTACAAAAAACGTAACCTTGCAGAGCTGCTTGAAAAGCTGTGTGATGTTGAAGGTATTGAGTGGATACGCCTGCACTATGCGTTCCCCCAAGGTTTCCCCATGGATGCCTTGGATGTAATTGCCCGTGAGCCAAAGATCTGCAAGTATCTTGATATGCCGCTTCAGCATATAACTGATAACATGCTAAGATCTATGCGGCGCGGTACAACAAAGCAAAGAACCGTTGATCTTGTGAACGCGATCCGTGAAAAAATTCCCGGCATCGCGATCCGTACAACTCTTATTGCCGGCTACCCGGGCGAAACATTGGATGATTTTGAAGAAATGAAACAGTGGGTAATTGATACAAAGTTCGAGCGTCTGGGTATCTTCACTTATTCACATGAAGAGAATACCCATGCTT
>JAPUEV010000071.1 GCA_027492415.1 Ignavibacteria bacterium | reverse complement strand
CATTTAATGAAGGCGGTACCGCTGCATGAGCAATACTGCCGTCAGGATAATTGCGGGTGCTGTCGGGATTCCGGTAATAATATTTACCGTACTTGCCGGTAATGAAATATTCCTGGTATTCTGTTCTATCCTCGCATTTTTCTGTATGAATGAATTCTATAACCTGTTCGAAAAACCTGCCGGTGAGCCATCAGTACTCACAAAATGGCTTGGCGGACTCTCATTCCATAAGCTTGTATTCCTCCTGATAAGTACACTAATTGTTATAAGCTTTTACTTTGAACATTTTAACTTTGTACTTATACTTTATTTCCTCATGTTCATTTTCCTGATAGTCTCTGAGGTATTCAAGGAAGAAAAACATTTTGAAGCCATCAGTACATGGCTGCTTTCTGTAGTATATATTTCAACACCTTTCGGTTTGCTGAGCTTAATGGATTCAGCTAAAATACTCAGCCAGAACGGCGCAAATTACGCATTGATATGCCTGATAATGGTATGGGTAAGTGATACATTCGCATTCTTTGGCGGAAAGCTTTTTGGAAAACATAAGCTTGCAGAGCGTATCAGTCCAAAAAAGACGTGGGAAGGCTCGATCTCAGGATTTTTATTTACAATAATTGCCGGTATAGTCATATGGAAATTCTTTTATCCTTCATTCACAGTTTTTCACTGGATAGCAGTTGCTGTAATAGTTGGAATCTTTGCTCAGCTTGGCGACCTGTTTGAGTCACACCTAAAACGCAGCGTTAAGGTAAAGGATTCATCCAACCTGATACCCGGACACGGCGGCGCGCTGGACAGGTTCGATAGTATTCTGTTCGCAGTGCCTGCCTTATACATTTACCTGTATTTGCAGAGCATATTTTAAATATTTGAGAGCAAAACAGCTCAATTTAATAAATCCTTTTAATTCACTATTTTAGTAAAATAATCACATAAAATATTGCATTTACTACTAAGAAATTGCCACGTTATTTCACCCGCTGAAAATATAAACGGCAGGTTTGATATATTGATAGTTAACGGCGTTATCAACCGCATGGGTGTTATCTGGCAGCATGTGAGGGAAGTTGAGCAGTACGATCTTGCGGGGAAAATTATCGTGCCCGGATTTTTTGATATGCATGTTCATTTCCGTGAACCGGGGCAGACGCATAAAGAGGATATTGAAACAGGCTCGCTTGCAGCAGCTTATGGCGGGTTTACAGGAGTTATGACGATGCCCAACACTGCACCGCCGATAGATAACCCGGAGATCATTAAGCTAAACGCACAGAAAACCAGGGATAAAATTGTTGATGTGTACCAGTCAGCCTGCGCAACTGTTGGCAGGAAAGGAACTGAAGCTGCAGATATTGAAGCGCTGATAAATGCCGGCGCGCTTGCGATAACTGATGACGGGAGCCCGATTGCTGATGATAATATTATGAGGGAAGTCCTTAAAAGGACTGCTCCATTTGGCAAGCCCGTTGTTCAGCACTGCGAGGTTATGAGCATTACTAATGGCGGTATTATGAATGAGGGAGAAGTATCGCGGAAGCTTGGTGTAAAAGGAATACCAAATGCATCTGAATATAAAATTATTGAGCGTGATATTGCCTTAACAAAGGAAGTAACAGGCTCACACTACCACATTCAGCACATAAGCACAAAGGAAGCTGTTGAGCTTGTAAGGAAGGCTAAAGCTGATAAAGCAAATGTTACCGCAGAAGCCTGTCCCCACCACTTTATACTGAATGATGAAGCGCTCCTGAAATACGGCACAAATGCTAAGATGAATCCGCCGCTAAGAACACAGGCTGATGTTGATGCTGTAATAGAAGGTCTGCGTGACGGTACAATTGAAGTAATTTGCACTGACCATGCGCCGCACACGGCAGAGGAGAAATCACAGCCGCTGGATAAAGCGCCGTTCGGTATAGTCGGACTTGAAACCGCTATTGGCTTAACTTATACATATCTTGTTGATAAGGGTATCATAACACTTGAAGATATGATAAATAAAATGTCAGTTAATCCCCGCAGGCTTTTAGGATTGAAAGATATCAGTTTAAAGGAAGGCTCAATGGCTAATTTGACGATACTTGATGTGAATAAAACATGGAAAGTAAATGCATCAGAGCTCCACTCAAAAAGCAAAAATACTCCTTTTGACGGCTGGGAGCTTAAATGCAAGCCGGTTGGCATTGTGAACAATCTTCAGCATCACATAACAATATAATTCCAAAAAAATCATTTATGGCAGAATTGAAAGTAAAGGGTTCCGGAGAAACAGTTGAAGTGAAGAACGTTTTCTGCGTAGGCAAAAATTACGTAGACCACATCAATGAAATAAATATTCCGGGTATCAAAAATGAAATCCCGGAAACCCCTGTTATTTTCTTAAAGCCTTATACTGCTATTGAAACAAACGGGAATATTGTAAAGATACCGGAGTTTAACAGGATAGCAATATCCGGCAACCTGCAGAATGAAGTTGAGCTGGTCATAGTCATTGGCAAAGATGGCGATAATATCCCTGAAGAAAATGCTTTGGATCATATTTACGGCTATGCGGTTGGTATTGATTTCACCCTGCGTGACCTGCAGACAGAAATGAAGAAAACCGGCAAACCGTGGGCAGTCGCAAAAGGATTCAAAACATCTTCACCCGTTTCTGATGTAGTAAAGAAAGAAGAAATTGAGGATGTCCAGTCACTTGATATAAAGCTGGTAATTAACGGTGAAGAGAAACAATCAGCCAACACAAAGCTGATGATCTTTTCAGTGAAATATATCGTGCATTATTTATCATATATTTTCGGACTCCGAAAAGGGGATATTATTTTCACAGGCACACCGGCAGGTATCACTCAGCTGAGGACCGGTGATAAAGTTCATGCTGAGATACAAAATATAGGTGAATTAAATGTTGAAATAGGGTAGTATATCAATTGAACGGAAAACTAAAACATATACTGGCATTTTCTGCCGGGCTAATATGCCTGGTAATTTATATTATGACCCTTTTCCCTTCAGTGGCATTTGTAGATAGCGGTGAGCTTGCTGCTGTTGCATATACATTCGGTGTACCGCATCCAACCGGCTACCCGGTATTCCTGATTCTTGGATTTATAGTCTCACACCTGCCCCTTCCCGGCAGTATCATTTACCGCTTAAATATGCTCAGCGCTGTTGAAAGCGCTGCCGCTGTTGTAGTGACATATTATTCAGCAGTTATTCTGGTTGAGTATATCTTCAGTGTATTAAGTAATACCAAAACCAATAAGCAGCCGGTTAAAAAGAATAAGAAAGATCCCGCCGCTACCCGTGAAGAGCAGCCGAAGAAAAAAGATCTTAGTGAATACAGCACGACTGTATGGCTGCTGGCTTTTTTTACTGCATTATGCGCCGGGCTCACCAAAACATTCTGGTTTGATGCTACACAAATAGAGGTCTATGCGCTGCACTCACTTTTTATCAGCTTAATAGTATATTATTCTCTTAAGATATTGGTTAATCTTAATGCTCCGGCTAGATCTAACTGGATAGCATTATTTATTATACTCGGCTTAAGCGCAGCAAACCACTCAACTAC
>JAPUEV010000070.1 GCA_027492415.1 Ignavibacteria bacterium | reverse complement strand
ATCGTTTTAAGGCAGATTCAATGAATTCATTGTTTATCATTTCTTTCAGCTTCTCTTCACTTAATACATCAAACTGGTTGATCTTATATGTCTGCTCAAGTGATTCCTGTTCAAGCTTTACCAGGTACTTCTGGTTCCATAAAAAAATTGTTATCCTGCATTTGGGATGGTGTATTTCTGCTATTGTTCTCATTGATCAGATTATTATTGCAAGAATTATATTTACAATTGTAATTACAGCAAGTCCGGCAATAGCTGTTTTACGTGTATGTTTATCGGCAAAAATATATGTGTATAGAGCTTTTAGAATATTGTTTGAAATTATCGCCTGAAGTGATGCCTTTGCGATGAGATCCATACCTATAGAGTACTTACCCTGGAAGAGGTTGAGCAGGAACGGGTCAATATCTGTGAACCCGACAATGTATGATAGAATATTCAATCCCCCAAAACCGAAAGATGTTAATACGTATTGGGTCAATAAACTGAAGAACACAAATAAGCCGGCAAAAAGCAGTGCAGTTTTCAGTTCTAAAGGATTTGTGTGGCCGTTTGCATTTTTAGATGCATCTTCAGGCACAGGACGTTTGATATAATAAACAACGGCGGATGTTATAAGCGATACAGCTATCAGTATGCCGAAATACGGCAGAAGCAGGGTACCAATTGTGGAATTGAAGATGAACATGAGTATCAATATGCGAAGGTACATCATTGCTGAGGCAGTAATGATAGACGATGCGAATAAATTGGATGTATCGCCGGTAAGCTCACGGCTGCGTTTGGCAAGTATTACCGTTGTTGCTGTTGAGCTATACATGCCGCCAAGTATTCCTGATATCATTATACCGGACTTTTTGAACACAAATTTCTGCAGCAGGTAACTTGCATATGATATTGAAGATACGACAACAACAGTCAGCCAGATGGTATAAGCTGAAATATTGAGATACGGTATATCAGGTGATTTGGGTGAAATAGGCAGAACAATACCTGCAATTATTAAAAACTTTGCAAGCGTTGTGAACTCATCCATGTTAATGCCTTTGGATACATTGCTGAGGAATTCCTTACGTTCAACAAGTATCAGTACAGCAACTACTATTACTACAGACAGCCATTTAGGCTGTGTAATAATTAAAGGTCCCAGGGAATATGTTATGAGCGCAACTAAAATTGATGTGATGCCGTATGTTTTATTATCACGGACTTTACTCCAGTAAAATACAGCAAGCAAAATACTGACTGCAATGAGACCTGCAATAAACAACACCAGGCTTTGAGGAGAGAGCGAGTAAAGGATAAATCCTAACATGCCAATGAATGCGAAAGATCTATCTGTGCCGAAAGCTGGGGTATGTTCTGCATCATCAATAGAGCGTTTCTTCTGCTCGATACCAATGACAAGTGCAAACACAAGTGTTATTATGAAATTGAGGAATACGTCGGGTATTTGGTCTATTAGCTGCATAGTAAATACTTAAAAATATAGTATTTCTAAAGGGAATTCAAGGATATAAGAAACCATTAATATCAAATATATGACTAGATTATCTTTTCTCTTTTAACCCTTGTGTAATCTCATTAAATTTGCAGATAAAATAATGGATTCCCTGCATTACGGGAATAACAATAATATGGAAATTACAGGCAATATAGTAGATGTTTTAAGCCGGAAAATTTTTCCGGGGACTGTTACATTTGAAGACGGGAAAATTATATCAGTAACACCAAATGAAGGCAAGTATGATACATTTATTATGCCCGGATTTATCGATGCGCATGTGCATGTGGAAAGCTCAATGTTAATTCCATCGGAGTTCGCAAGGCTTTCAGTGCTTCATGGCACGGTTGCGACAGTTTCTGACCCGCATGAAATAGGCAATGTACTGGGTCTGGCCGGAGTGCGTTATATGATAGATAATGGCAAAAAAGTGCCGTTCAAGTTCTATTTCGGCGCGCCATCATGCGTTCCGGCAACATCATTTGAAACTGCCGGTGCGGTTATTACAGCTGAAGATATCAAAAAGTTGTTTGAAGAGGACGGTTTAAAATACCTGAGTGAAATGATGAACTATCCCGGCGTACTGCAACGTGACCCGCTTGTAATGGATAAAATAAATATAGCGCACAGTCTGGGCAGACCCGTGGACGGCCACGCCCCGGGACTGAAAGGCGATGAGGCGAAGAAATATATTGAAGCAGGCATTTCAACTGACCATGAGTGTTTTACCATAGATGAAGCCCTGGGTAAGATAAATTACGGTATGAAAATACTGATACGGGAAGGCTCCGCAGCAAAAAATTATGAAGCACTGCATCCGCTGTTAAAAGAACATTCCGGTATGGTAATGTTCTGCAGCGATGATAAGCATCCCAATGACCTGGTTATAAGCCAGATAGATGATCATGTAAGGCGCTCAGTAAAATACGGCTATGATCTGTTTGATATACTTACTGCAGCATGTGTGAATCCCGTAAAACATTATAACCTGGAAGTCGGTTTGCTGCAAAATGGTGATGCTGCTGATATGATAGTTGTAAATAACTTAACGGATTTTAAAGTTCAGCAAACTTATATAAACGGAAAGCTTGTTGCTGATGGTGGCAGATCTCTGATTGAAAGAGTACCTTCGGAAACAGTAAATAATTTTGATACTTCCAGGAAAAGCGTAAAGGATTTCAGAGTTGACGCAGAGTTTGACGGCGCACCGGTAATCCGAGTAATAAAAGCGCTTGAAGGACAGCTGATAACTGAAGAGCTTCACGAGCCGGCAAAACTATTTGATGCGAACCTTGTTTCGAATACTGATAATGACGTGCTAAAAATGGCTGTCGTTTGCAGGTATAATGATGCAAAGCCTGCTATAGGATTCATACGTAATCTCGGGCTGAAGCGCGGTGCTATTGCATCATGTGTGGGACATGATTCGCATAACATTATTGCTGTAGGTGTGACTGATGAAGATATCTGCAATGCAGTGAACGGTATAATAGATTATAAAGGCGGTATATCCGCAGCATTTGATGATAATGTCGAAATTCTGCCGCTGCCTGTTGCCGGTATAATGACCAATGAAGACGGTTACACAATAGCAGAAAAATATACCAGGCTGGATGCAATGGCAAAGGAGCTTGGTACTACACTCCACGCGCCGTTTATGACGCTCTCATTTATGGCACTGCTAGTAATTCCGCAGTTAAAGCTCAGTGATAAAGGGCTATTTGACGGTAAGAAGTTCGCATTTGTTGATCTGTTTGTTTAATTGTTTCCCGCAAAGACGCTAAGCCGCAAAATATTATACAGTATATATTTTAGCAACGCAGACATACCTGTATGTTTAATATTTATCTTTCTTTTCGGCTTACTCGCATTATCTATTTGTAGCTAATAACTTAATAATGTTCACATTTACACTAAATAACAATAGTTATACTATCAGGCTTTTTGATGAATCACAGGATTCAGCAGAAGAATTGACAGATCTGCTTCACCGGGCATATAAAAGGCTTGCTGATATGGGGCTTAACTTCATTGCAACATTCCAGAGTGTAGATTATACAAGGAATTACTTTAAAA
>JAPUEV010000069.1 GCA_027492415.1 Ignavibacteria bacterium | reverse complement strand
ATGGAAGCGGTAAGAAGAGTACCCGGTATACAAAATAAGGCCGGGACCTTTGTGCAGTATTGTGAAAATAAATTGAAAGAACACAAACAGTATATATATGAATACCTGGACGATATGCCGGAAATCAAAAACTGGAAATGGAATTAAATAAAGCTTTATTAAAAAAATTGCACTGGCTTTCGTATTAAAATAAAAAATCCCGGCGTTAACCGGGATTTTTACGAAAACAGGAGGCTTTTTGTTCAGAAGTTAGTTGTCACTGTCCCTCTCAGCAAAAATTCATCATAATTGTTGGTATTATTAAGCCAGTCTGAATAAAGGTTCTTTTCAGCCCTGAATTCAATTGAAACATTTTTAATAATATTAAAAGATGTATTAAGGTAAAAGATCCTTTTTCTGTTCTTATCTTTTTCAATACCGGTTGAAAAACCAAGTGAATTTGTCCATACATCTTCCAGCGTATAGCTTAGATAAGTATCAAATGATATAAGCCTGCTGTAATCATTAACATAATCTGAATGAACTAAATTAACACTTGCAGAAAGGTATAACGGTATATCAAACGAGAGTCCTTCACTTAAAGTAATGCTGTTGGATGTATAACCGCTTGATGTATCAAGAGATGTTGCCTGGTTGAAGAGATATGAAAGGTTTGATGTTAAACTAATTTTACCAAAGCGCAGATTATTGCCTGTGTTCAGCATTACTAGATGATTTTTATAGTCAAATTTATAAACAGGGTCCGAGGCATTGTTCGTCATGAAATTGGGCATATACGCGATCATAACATACGGGTAACCTTTAAAATTCAGATTAACTGAAAGATTGGGTATTACTGTGTTTGTAGTATAACTTTTTGAGTTGATCAGGTTATCTTTAAACCACTTGAATGATGCCGCAACAGAAACCTGTTTGTTCAGGAATTTCTGTGATATTTTAGTCTCAACCTCCAGCTTATCACCTCTTAATGTGGGGTTGCCAAGTGTAACAAAACCCGGACCTACCATCTTAATTGACGCCGTGATTTTAGTATTCGATCCCGGATTATCAAAAACAGTTCTTACGGAATATGAGTAATCCACCTGGCTTGATATCTTTGGGTGAAACATATTTTTAACAAATGACGGAATAGATTTATTTTCAAGGTCAGCATCACGGTTATCCCTTGTCAGCATGGAACCAACTGCTTCGGCTTCAAAGGAAAGCTTATCTTGCAGAAAATTCAGCCTTCCCTGTATACCAAACAGATAATTTGTATTCGGGGTTAACAACTGGTTTGCGGAATCAACAGCAATTGAACCTGCTTTATCGGTAGCATATAGTCCGGTTAGGTAAAAATGACTTTTATCAGATTGTCCGTACCCTATCCTGCCCGAATAAAGATCTCTCCTGAAAGAGGAATTATCTATAGGCTTTTGATTTTTCTGTGCTGTTGCTGCAATATAAAGCCAGCCCGGGTTCAGCTCAACATTTAGCCCCGATACGGGAACACCCTGCAAAGTAAATGGGGTATAAGAAGGATAAGTTGTGCCAAATCCGAGAGTTTTAATGCCCGATAAAAATTTTAAACCCGCGTTCATCTTTCCCATCACCTTGCTTCTTGCATCACTTTCAAGCTTATATTTTTGTTTATCGCTTAGTTCAGATTCATTTTTACTGTTCTCACTAAGTATTTTATTTTTCTCCTGATCTATTCTTTCTTCGATAAATTCCTTTATTGTTGCAGCATCAAGATTAAGCCCAAAAGAATTAATACTCTGTCTTGACGAAGAATTTTCGCTTGATAACAGGAAGGATGAAGAAAATGGCAGACCGAACAGACTAATAGAAGGAGTTAAGTTCATAAATCCATACCTGGGCTCTTTATCAGAACCGGTACCTGACCTGTTAGCTGACTCGCCGAAAAGCTCACTTGAAAATGAGAACATAAACGGTTTTTTCCTGTTTTCATTTCCCGATGCCATAGTTAGGTCGGTTATTTCCCCGGAAACCCATTGCTTTCTGATCCATTTCAACCGAACAGCCTTTGAGTGCAATGTCTGCAAATCCTTTTGCTGTTCATTACCGTTTTGGAAATAATATATCTCGCTTGAAGACAGCAGTTCACCGTTCATATATGCTTCCACCTGCCATGCATATTTTTTACCAATATTAAAATTACGCGCAGAGACCGGGTAACTGTAAATAGTTGATTGAATATTGCTTTGGCTGTAAAACAGCGGGTTAGACTGCATTGCATCATACGGTGTTTGCATTGCAATTACTTCTGCGATCTTCAGCTTATATGAAACTGAATATCCTTTTGGTACAGGAACAGGCGGCAGCCAGGAAAATAACATGCCTGAAGAGAACTGAGGAGGCTCCTGAAGTTTTTTCAGTGATTTTTCTTTTGTACCGATGGTATCTTTGTAACTTTTATTATTTTCTATTCCGTTAATTTTACCATCTTCAGGGCTTACCAGCATTACCTGAGAAACCAATAATACTTCCTGGGTAACACAATCAGTACCGAGTACATCACCGGTGGCTGAGTTTACCACATCCACGCATATATCATAATTACCTGTCGGAAGCTGCCCCATTCTTGTAATAACATCTTTATATTTTTCATTTTTCTCGTTAATGGTAACTTTACCCACATCCCCTGTCTGGACAGTTTTTACACCGGGCGGTAAATCAAATGTATTGCATGATGCATCGATGACCAGCCCGATTACAGATTCAGTACTCCTGCCATGCAGATAAACACGGTAAGTCTGTTGTGTAGGATTAATTATTGTGATCTTGAACATATCTTCTGTGAAGAATACATTGGGCGGCGGTTTTTTAAGTCTTACCACAACTTTACCGGTTTGGGAATAAATATTCTGAGCGATCAAAGCACTAACGATTAGCAGTATAAAATTTAAATTTAGCAATATCACATTTTATAAAAACCTGCTCATGAAAATTCATAAGCAGGGTTATTCATTAAATATTATTGTTTACATTTTCCAAAACCCTGGGCACTGAAAATAGAGTTGATCTGCGGCTGTGTTAACACCCTTTTGAATATTTCAACTTCATCTATTCCTCCGGGGAAAGTTGTTCCGCCAAAAACCATACCCGGTGTTATACATCCTATCAGCAGCGGGCTCCCGTTTTGGAGACCTCCGACAAGTCCGCTAGTTGGTGATGTTTGAACCAGCACGCCATCCCTGTAAAATCTAATAGTACTGTTAGTGGGGTTTCTGTTCATTGTTACCGCAACATGCTGCCAATTACCATTATTGATGGCCGGGGTTAAAGCTGAGGTGAGAATATTTGAGAAAGTTACACCGTTGGATGTTTGAAAACCCAGCTTACCGTTTTGTAAAAAGAAACTGTACCCAACCGGCTGTCCGCAGGTTGTCATTTCTCTTTTTTCCACAATTGCATATGTAGAGCTGCCTGTAGTTTTTATCCATGCATCAATTGAAAGGCTGTCGCAAACAAACACATTCATATCGGCATGAGTTGGAACAGAAACATAACCATTGGTGAAATCAAGAGCACCTGCAACTTTTCCTGTAATGAAACCAAGTGTATTTACCTGTGAGCCTT
>JAPUEV010000068.1:1070-3587 GCA_027492415.1 Ignavibacteria bacterium | reverse complement strand
CCCCTGGCTGCTTCTGATACAAGTATTCCAAGCCTCCATAAGCCGGTGGGGTGGAACTGGTAGAACTCCATATCTTCAAGCGGCAATCCCGCTTTATAAACAAGCGCGCAGCCATCACCTGTGCCAACATGAGCGTTAGATGTTATCCTGAATGCCCTTCCGTAACCGCCGGTAGCGAACATAATAGCCTTTGCCTGGAAAACATGGATCTCTGATGTAGCCATATCGATTGCAGTTAAACCTTTGCAGATGCCGTCTTCGATAATAAGATCTGTGAGGAAATATTCAGAATAGAACTTGATATTATTCTTGATGCAGTTCTCATATAATGTCTGAAGCATTACGTGGCCGGTTCTATCAGCTGAGTAGCATGCCCTGTTAACAGGAATTCTTTTTGAATTCGGGTCATTGGGATCTTCAAGCTTTGTATGGCCGCCAAACTTACGCTGAGCAATTTTGCCTTCCTTTGTACGGGAAAACGGCATACCCATATGCTCTAACTCGATGATAGCCCTCGGGGCATCCTGGCACATGATCTCGATAGCGTCCTGGTCACCCAGGTAATCGGAGCCTTTTACTGTATCAAAAGCATGGTCTAACCATGAATCCTGCTCTTCATTTGAGAGCGCTGCGCAAACACCGCCCTGCGCTGTACCCGTATGTGAGCGGGTAGGGAATACTTTTGATATTACCGCGCATGAATTTTCTTTTGGTATTTCAACTGCAGCGCGGAGACCGGCACCGCCTGCACCTACAATTACTACATCAAATTTGTGTATCATCAGTATGAAATATTAATTTAAGTCTCTGATAGCTTTAAGCAGATCAGATTTCTTTTTGTTCTCTTCAGGTGTATATGAGTATATGCCTTTAAGATCCATGTAATAAAGCATAGCGTCATATTTTTTTCTTTCTTTGCATGCAATCATGCCAAGGTAATAGGGGATATCTAGGAAATATGTTGAGCCGTATGCGCCTATTTCCATATCATAGGCTTTTTCCATGTAGCTTTTTGCTGTCCTGTAATCTTTGTATTTATTGTAATACATTACGCCAAGCTGTATATATGCCTGTGTATAGGTTGGATCTTTTTTTAATACTTTTTTATATTCCTTAACAGCCTTACTGTTCTTGCCCATGCTTTCATAGATGCTGCCTATCTGGTACCTTAAGTAAATATCATTGGTATCTTTTGCTGACATTTTCTCATAGAACTCAAGCGCCTTTTTATATTCCTTTGAGGTTGTGTACGCGCTTGCAAGGCTTGATGATAACAGGCTTAACAAGCTATCGCTCTGGAACCTGTTCTTTATGGTTTCGTACAGATTTTCTGCCTTAGGGAAGTTTTCGCAGTATACATAAAGATCCATCATATCCCGGTAAACATTGAAAGAATCAGGGGCTATTTCAAGACACTTATCGTAGAATGTTTCTGCCTTGGTGAAGTTAAGGCGCGCAATAGAATCCTGTTTTACTATGAAGGTATCAAGTGTTTTCATGGTATCCTTCTGCTTAACATACATCCAGTTATATGTAGCTTCCTGTTTGTAGTTGCCTGCAAGCCTTAAGTTGCTGTAGTAAAGGCTTTCTTCACGCTTTTTCTTTGCATCCGGGTTGTTATCTATGTTGGCAAGATCAACAGAGTTCATAAAGTAAACAAAGCTGTTTATCGCAATTGCGAAGTTCAGGTTGCCGTAGCCTGTATACGTGTAAGTAGTAATGCCAACTACCTCTCCCTTGCGGTTGAAAAGCGCGCCGCCGGAATTACCAGGTGATATTGCCGCGGTTATCTGAATGACTTTTTCAAAGCTTTTTTCTATGGGTGAGTATGTTACGGGATCTGTGAATGATACTTTTTCATTTTCCCTTATACCTGCTACAATACCCTGTGATATTGTGTACTCATAGCCTAATGGCGAGCCTACCGCAAATACTTCCTGCCCGACCTTTAATGCATCGGAGTTGCCGAATTTTATTGTGGGGAATTTATGACCGTTTGCATTCTTTATGCGCAGTATTGCCATATCATTTTTTTCATCAATGATAAGAAGCTCCGCGTCATAGAAGGTGCCATCGCTTGTTTTAACAAGCAGGCTGTCGATGCCATCCACAACGTGATAGTTGGTACCGATTAAGCCATCTTCGCTGAAAATAAATCCGCTGCCGTTGAGGAGTGTTGTATCGATTGTTGTGAATGAATAATATGAGTAATAATTATCGGTGTGATACCATATTGATATCAGCCCGGGCTTATTCATTTCAATTATCTGCTCAGCGTTAAAGTTCGAGGAATCCAGGAAATAGTTGCTCTTTTTCTGGATTTCATTGTTCTTATCCTGTGCATTTGTAATAGTAAAGGATAGCATTAAAATCACGAGCAGCGAAAAGTATTTTATCAAATTAATTATGGTTTTGGTTTAATTATAATTTTGTTTTGTTACCTCACCCCCTGCCCCTCTCCTGAAAGGAGAGGGGAGCAATTCCGAAAATCTATCGGTATATTCACCCCCTCTCCTC
>JAPUEV010000068.1:0-1060 GCA_027492415.1 Ignavibacteria bacterium | reverse complement strand
AATTGTTTAGTTTTATCTATGATGCCACGACCTGAATTTTCAGGAAATAATAATCTATTATAATTGCTTTCTGACATTTGCTATGTAAATTGCTCATTGCTCATTGCTCATTGCTCATTGCTCATTGTTGAGCCACATTATATGTGGCGAAACCTTACTCCGAAGGAGGAAGGCTCATTGCTACTTGCCTTTCCACTCCGGCTTGCGCTTATCAACAAAGGCTGTCATACCTTCCTTCATATCTTCAGATGCAAAGAGGAGGTAGAACGCTTTGCGCTCATACTCCAGGCCGCCTTCTATGGTGGTATCAAATGATTTCAGTATAGCGTCTTTAGCCATCTGCAGCGCGATCGGCGGCATTGTGGCGATTTCCTTTGCCAGCGCCTGCGCTTCTTCCAGGAATACTTCATCATCAGCAACACGTGTAACAAGTCCTGCTTCGAACATCTCGCGGGCTGTGTACATTCTGCCGGTTAATATCATTTCCATTGCGCGGGCTTTGCCTATTGCGCGTGTTAAGCGCTGTGTACCGCCGGCACCCGGGATGATGCCAAGCTTAATTTCCGGCTGGCCAAACTTTGTGCACTCAGCTGCGACAATCATATCGCATGCCATGGTAAGCTCACACCCGCCGCCAAGCACAAAACCGCTGGTTGCTGCAATAATGGGCTTTTTGATCTTACGTATCTTATCCCAAACTGCGAACTGGTCGCGGATATGCATATCAATAGCGCTTTGAGTAGCCATTTCCTTGATATCAGCACCTGCTGCAAAAGCTTTTCGGCTGCCTGTGATTATTACGCAGCCAACTTCATTATCCTTATCAAAAGCTTCGAGTGTGCTGACAAGCTCACCCATTAGCTCGATATTGAGCGCATTTAACACATCGGGGCGGTTAAGCTGTATCTGGCCGACCTTAAGGCCTTTGGGGTTATCAAGCTTTGTGACTATTATGTTTTTGTAGTCCATATTTTTTAACTTATCCCCGCGAAGGCGGGGAACTCAGGTTTTATGTTATAATGTGAATCTGAGTAAATTGATAAATCTTTTTATCTGAAAA
>JAPUEV010000067.1 GCA_027492415.1 Ignavibacteria bacterium | reverse complement strand
GTAGTATTTTGAGGCGGTTCTTCAAATTATTCTTAGGGTAATCAACTGTATAATTTATTGTAAATTAATATATTTTTTATGTATTAACAATTTATTAGCCGCAGATACATATTTTTAGTTTTTTGCTAGTATATGCCGATAATTTCGGCAATTTTTATGTATATTTGTATCTCAAGTATCAATTATATAATTGAGATTAAGCTAAAATTTTCGTAAATTTAACTGTTTATCTGCCTCCCAAGGCAGGTAAAATATCTGATTTAACAGTCAGCTATCCAGCCCGGATGGTGAAATTGGTATACACGCTGTGTTCAGGGCGCAGTTCCGGTTACGGAGTGCGAGTTCGAGTCTCGCTCCGGGCACTATAAAATAAAATAAAATTGAATGTCCAGTGCAATCAAGAAGAAATGGACAATATCAAGCGCTGAAAATGAAGAAAAAGTTAAGAGTCTTTCTGAAGAAATTAACGTTCCTGCCTCACTTGCCAAGATACTGGTAAAAAGAGGCATACACTCACGCGCTGATGCGAAGAAGTTTTTCGTCCATGATTTAACCAATCTCTATGACCCGTTCCTTATGAAAGGAATGGATAAGGCTTCTGACAGAATAATAGAGGTTATCAAAAACAAAGAAAAGATCCTTATTTTCGGTGACTACGATGTGGACGGCACCTCAGGTGTTTCCATGTTCCATACCTTCCTTAGGGAGCTTGGCGTACCCAACGAGGTCTTTATCCCCGATAGGTTCACCGATGGCTACGGGCTATCCAACACAGGCATAGATCATGCCAACTCACTCGGAATAAAATTAATTGTATCTATTGATTGCGGCATTACCGCAGTTGATAAAGTTGAATATGCAAAGTCACTTGGCATTGATATGATAATCTGCGACCATCACCAGCCGCCGGAAATTCTGCCCGATGCTTATGCAATACTTGATGCACTGCAATCGGACTGTAATTACCCGTTCAAAAGCCTCTGCGGAACCGGCGTGGCATTCAAGCTTGTACAGGCAGTTTGCCAAAAGCTGAATATAGATGACTGGCAGAACCTGCTGGATTTTGTGGCTGTTGCTACTGCTGCTGATATGGTCCCCGTAATCGATGAGAACAGAACACTCATAAGCTACGGCTTTAAACAGATACTGAATAATCCCAGGCCCAGCTTCGCAACAATTTTCAAGAACTCAAGCCTTAAGCTTGAGCATATCACAACATCAAATGTTGTGTTCACTATCGGTCCCAGGATAAATGCAGTAGGCAGGCTTGGCGATGCGACACGCGCCGTGAAGTTCCTCACCAGCAAATCCATCATGGAAGCCGAGGAATTAATGAGCGTTCTTGAAAAAGAAAATTCAAACCGCAAAAAGATAGACAGCGAAATTTACCTGCAGGCGCAAAGCTCCTACGAAACATTTAAAACTGATTCCGTTGATAATGAGCATAATGATGATGTAGCAATTGTGCTGCATAACCCTGAGTGGCATCCCGGAGTACTTGGTATAATAGCATCAAGAATGGTTGAAAAATATTACCGTCCTTCTATAATACTTACCACTTTCAACGGTTACGCAAAAGGCTCAGCGCGCAGTATCAATAATTTCAATATCTACGAGGCTATTAAACGCA
The DNA here is from genome assembly GCA_027492415.1 of Ignavibacteria bacterium. GTDB lineage: Bacteria > Bacteroidota > Ignavibacteria > Tepidaquicellales > OLB5 > OLB5. Next base: position 1,959 of record JAPUEV010000067.1, on the reverse strand, counting down.
CTTCCGAAGAATGCGGCGCAGTTGTCCAGTTCGGTGGTCATTTCCACGCAGCAGGCATCGAAATTGAAGTAGAAAAAGTAGAAGAGTTCAGAAGTACATTCAACCGCATTGCAAAGAGCATTATTGATGATACAGCCAACGGCAAAGAGCTGCTTGTGCCGGAAATTAAAGTTGATGCGGAAATTGATGTAAATGAAGTTAACCAGCGCTTCGTGAAGATACTTGGCCACTTCTTGCGGTTCGGACCGGGTAACATGACGCCATTGTTCCTACCGCGAGAGCTGTAGTTGGTGGGCTAACCTAAAAAATATAACGGCTCTACTACTGTTTTCAAGGTCCGCAAAATAGGCACTAACGGCACAAGGTTTGATAACTATACATTTGACTGCGTCTATTACCAGTCACCTGACCTTGACCCCGATAGCAGGTATATTCTTAAGCTGGGCACAAAGCTTGATATCATTTATTCAGTGGAAGAAAATCACTGGAACGGTAACACTAAAACACAGTTCAGGATAAGAGACCTTAAGCTCAATTAACAATTAGCATTTAACAATTAACAATTTTTATAATTTTATAATAGGTTTTTAAAGTATGTCAGGTCATTCCAAGTGGTCAACAATTAAGAGGAAAAAAGGCGCAATTGATGCAGCCCGCGGTAAAGTATTTACCAAAATAATAAAAGAAATCACAGTTGCAGCCAGAATAGGCGGGGGAGATGTTGAAACCAACCCCAGGCTAAGGCTTGCTGTCAACAGCGCAAAATCAAACAATATGCCGGCAGATAATATCACCCGCGCAATTAAAAAAGGTACCGGTGAGCTTGAAGGCGTTAACTACGAAGAAATTACCTATGAAGGCTACGGACCCGGCGGCGTTGCGCTGATAATTGAATCAATGACCGATAATAAGAACAGGACTGTTGCAGACCTGCGTCACCTGCTTTCAAAACACGGCGGTAACCTGGCTGAATCAGGGGCAGTGAGCTGGAATTTTGAAAGAAAAGGCGTCATCACAGTAACCAAAGGCACTTACACAGAAGATGACCTCATGAACGTGATACTTGATGCCGGCGCAGATGATATGACCGATGAAGATGATTTCTTTGAAGTGACCGCTTCACTTGAAAATTTTGAGACTGTTAGGAAAACCATAGAAGCATCATCACTTAACGGCGCAAAGGTTGAAAGCGCTTCACTTCAGTACCTTCCCAAAACAACAATGAAAATTGATGGCGGTGAGGCTGAATCCACAATTAAGCTTATTAATGTCATAGAAGATAATGATGATGTGCAGAACGTATACTCAAATGCCGATATTGATGAAAAAGTTATGGAAGAGTTTGGATAAAAACGTAAAACGTCAAATGTGAAACGTCAAACGTTTAAAAAAATTTTTAATGATAATACTTGGAGTTGATCCCGGAACGCTGTTTACAGGTTACGCCGTTTTAAGCGGTGTAAACGAAAAGCTTGAAATGCTCTGCTGCGATGTTATTAAAATACCCGCCAAAAATAAGCTGCCGTTAAGGCTTAAACAGATTTACGATGCCCTTGTTGATGTAATAGAAGAATATAAGCCTGATGAGTTTGCCATTGAAACCGCTTTCTACGGCAAAAATGTGCAGTCCACACTTAAGCTTGGCCATGCCAGGGGAGTATCTATCCTCGCAGCGGTAAATAAGCAGATCCCTACTACAGAATACTCACCCCGCGAAGTTAAAAAATCTGTATCCGGACTCGGTGCCGCTTCAAAAGAACAGGTCCGCTATATGGTTTGCAGTATACTTAATATTAAATCAGATTCACTTCCCAAAGCAACTGATATTTCAGACGCAATTGCAGTAGCCATTTGCCACCATAACAAGTTGCTCGGCGGCGGCACTAAAAAAAGCAAGGCATCATCGTGGGAAGCGTACATAAAAGAGAATCCCAAAAAAGTTATCCGTCAAACGTGAAA
>JAPUEV010000066.1:2889-3593 GCA_027492415.1 Ignavibacteria bacterium | reverse complement strand
TTGAATTAACACTCTTTCTGAATTTCAGTAAAAGGCAAAGGAATAAGAAATTGACATTTTTTAAACAGGAAACAAAGTTCTCATGCGGTCCGGCATCAGTAAGGAATTCACTTATCGCGCTGGGTTATTTATTTTCTGAAAGGAAAATAAGAGAGCTATCAGGCTCTGACCGCGTTAACGGGACCAGCGAAAAGAAAATTTGCAGGGCAATTAAGCATCTGGGTTTTGAGTATAAAACATTTCAGAATACAACGGAATCAGCTTTTAAGCAGCGTGTGGTTTATAACCTGAAAAAAGGCAACAAGCTTATACTGCTTACGGACCACGAAGATCACTGGATTAGCGTTGTGGATTATGAAAATAAATATTTGACAGTAATTGACCCGGAACAAAAAAGAATAAGAAAGCTGCTTACGCCAAAATCACTGGGTAAGTGGTGTTTGAATTACAATAAACAGTCAGGTGAAACATATTATTACGGGATAGTTATTGTAAATCCGGAAAAGTGATGCTATAATATATTATAAAAAACTAAACCCCCATCGAGGTTTTTTTAAAAGATGTGGATATTTGATTAATTTTGGAATTTCGAATATTTTCGAACCCACATCCCCCCTTTGTCAAAGGGGGGACGTTAAACCAAAATATTGTTATAATGCAGATTGAATGTCCTTTTTGAAATAACCTTAATTGTAAACGGGGGT
>JAPUEV010000066.1:0-2879 GCA_027492415.1 Ignavibacteria bacterium | reverse complement strand
GCAATAAAATACTCATCACAGGCGGCGCATCGGGGATCGGTTACGGGCTTGCAGAAAGATTTATTAAGGATGGCAATACAGTAATTATCTGCGGTCGGAGAAAAGATATGCTTGATGAAGCGGAAAAAAATCTTCCGGGTGTATTGATCTATCAATGTGACCTCTCAGCACCCGCAGGAAGAGAAGATCTGTATAAATGGGTGACAACAATGCACCCTGACCTGAACGTGCTTATCAACAATGCGGGAATACAGCAATGGATGCATATTACGGATGAGAATTATGTGAATAGGGCAGAGGATGAAATTTCAATTAACATAGAAGCGCCGGTCCATTTATCCTGGCTCTTCAGCCAAATGGATTCAATAAATGTAATTATGAATGTATCGAGCGGACTCTCATTTTCACCGCTTGTTAAAACACCTGTATATTCGGCTACAAAAGCATTTATCCATTCATATTCACTCTCGTTAAGACATATGCTTAAGCCTAAGGGTATTGAAGTGATCGAAATTATTCCCCCTGCATTAAATACTGATCTCGGAGGCAAGGGGATCCATGATCATGCGCCGCCTGTCAGTGATTTTGTAAATGCTGTATTTACTCAGCTGGCTGAAGGTAAAAATGAGCTGACATTCGGTTTCAGTGAAGCGATGCTGAATATCGGCAGGGAAGAACTGAAGAGTGCATTCATACGAATGAACCAAAATGAAAATTAATTTGTTTACAGGGTATATACAATAATAAAATATCATTTTTTAAACGGCAGGAATTCATATGCAGGTAAATCCACTGAAGATCTCAAAAATTGATGCAGGCAATTATCTAAGAGGCTTAATGCTTCTTATCAGAAAAGATAACAGGATAACGGAAACTGAGGATATATTATTAAAACGAATTGGAAAATCGCTTGGTTTTGAGCCGGAGTTTTGCGAAAAAACCATCAACGAAATACTGAACAATAATTTTGTAGAAGATACCCCTCCTGTATTTGGAGATAAAGAGCTTGCGCTAAAATTCATAAAAGACGGGCTGGCAGTGATATTCTCAGATAATATAATACATCCCGAAGAAGAAAATTGGCTGATAGCTACGGCCGGTAAAAATGATATTGACGTTTTGAAATTTTACGAATTAAAAAAAATATATTCAGGTAAAGCTGATAATTCAATTATGCTGGAAGCAGATAACTTTATAGTAACTTAAATAAACGGCTTGGCGGAGCTTAATTTCCGCCTGCCTTAACACCAACTCTTTACAATAAACAGTCTGATTATCAGATTATTTTTATCCCGCAATTTATGAACCCTTTCATTAATTGAAATTGTTTATTATTATAACATTAGAAACGTAAAAATAATATATGACTGAAAGAAAAAAGCTTGCGCAGTTCATACTGCTTTTAATTATGACAGGTTTCATGCTGTACCTGTGCTGGCTTATGCTTGCCCCTTTCATTTCTGTGATATTATGGTCAGCTATACTGGTGATAATTTTCTTCCCTATTTACAGGAAACTGTATGCAAAAACCAAAAATCACTCACTTAGCGCAATTATTACTATTGCTATTTCGTTTTTAACTTTCATATTACCTTTAATGCTTGTATCAGCAGCGGCAATTAATGAGCTGGCGGGATTTTCAGGGAAGACCTTTGCGGATATTCAGCAGATAATAACTGACCCCGCGCACAGCAAGCTTGGATATGTTTACACATATCTTAACGGATACGTTAACCTTGAAAAGGCCGTTAAACCGGAAGATATCAAAGCATTGGCTGCAAAGGTCAGCGGTATTTTCCTATCTGCATCGTGGTATCTGATTGAAGGTGTTTTTGGAATGTTCGTAGGTATATTGTTCTCAATATTTGCAATGTTCTACCTCTTTCGCGATGGAGAAAAGATAGTTGCTGATCTTCCCAATATCCTGCCAATGGATAACAAACAGGCGCAGCAGCTTATTGATAAAACCAGTGACCTCATAAACGCTACTATCCGCGGCTCTTTATTCGTTGCAGTTGTACAGGGTACACTGGCGGGAATAATCTTCTGGGCGCTGGGGATTCCTTCATATATTCTGCTTGGTGTGCTTGCGATGATATTTTCGCTGATACCTACAGGCGGTACTGCTTTCGTAACTGTCCCAACCATTATAGTTCTCTTCTTAATGGGTGATTACTGGAAAGCGGGAATTCTTACAGTGTACGCTGCTTTAATTATTGGTATGATAGATAATTTCCTCCTGCCTAAGCTCATCAAACAGCGCGCAAAAATGAATGAGCTTTTTGTCTTTTTCAGTGTAATTGGCGGGCTGCAGCTTTTTGGTATACTCGGTATATTCATGGGTCCGATAATACTTGCAATTGCGCTTGGCTTACTCACAGTCTTTAAAGGCGAGAAGATTGATGAAGATGTTGTTTCGATCCAGTAACGGATTATACTTGCTGCAGTTGATAATAATCTTTAACTTATCACAAAAAAGTTTTTAAAAATAATTGAAAATACTTTTCAAATACGGTGTTTTTATTTATATCGTTTTTATTTCAGCGTGTATTGACCTTTATTCACAAATTACAATAGACACTTCATTTGAAGGAGCTAACGCAAAGGTATTAAGTATCAATAATGCCGGTAATATAATTAAGGTGGAATCAGTTCTCAGGCAGGGAGATGTGCACAATGTTGTGTTTTATTTCAGGGTTACAGGATTTAATCAGGCTTTGCCTCTAAAAGTACAGGTAAAGATAACCCAGGAGTATTACCTGCCGGTTTATGCAGCATACAGCTATGATAATATCAGCTGGAGCAGGTTAAGCGGAACAATAACAGGTGATTCCAAAGAGTTTTCCCGTATATATACTCAAAACGATATCTATTTTTCA
>JAPUEV010000065.1 GCA_027492415.1 Ignavibacteria bacterium | reverse complement strand
CACACTCAAAGAAAATCCCGGTTTTTACAATACCCTAAAAAAATGGATAAAGGATAAGTCAGAGAACATAAGGCGCGGTGTGGTGATGTCAGCGGTTGCGCTGAGAGATAAAGATGATCCCGGAAAGATAAAGAAAGCCTTTGAGTTAATGGAGCCGTTGATGTATGACAGCTCGAGGTATGTTAAAGTAAACCTGGGACCCTTTATACTTGGCTCATACTTTGGCAATCACTTACCCCGTGAAGTGTTTAAATTTCTGGAGAGGATGATTAAGAACAAAGATGAGAATGTAAGGTGGAATGCGGCAATGGTTTTCAATAACAGCTTTGGAAACCGCTATCCCAATGAGGCAGTAAAGTATTTAAAGATACTTTCTAAAGATGAAAGCAAAGTTGTGCAGCGTGCGGTTAGATCAACAATTAATCATTTGAGGAAAAGAAATAAATCTATTAATATATGAGCGGTGAAATTGTTTTAGATTTTGTAAAATGTATAAATGAGCATGATGTGAACAGGCTTTCTGAATTCTTATCAGATGATCACACGTTCACAGATGCGCACAATAATATTATTTCTGGCAGAGAAAATTTGCTGCAGGGCTGGAAAAGTTACTATAATATGTTCCCTGACTATAATATAGAGGTTGATGAATTCTACGAAGCGGGCAGTACCTTTGTTATGATGGGATTTGCTTCAGGCACATATAAAGGGCTGAATCCGGAGCGAAATCACTGGAAATTGCCTGCAGCATGGAAAGCAGTGGTAGAAAACGGCAAAATTAAGCACTGGCAGGTATATTGCGATACGCGTGTACCTTTAGAAATTATTCAAAAAAACATATAAAACATTAAAAAATTCACTATAAACCCTAAATTCACAATTTTTTATTATAGTTAATTTTGCTAACTTTGTACCGGAGTTATAAATACCATATTTATAGATATAGTTAATGAAAATTTCTGATATATTAAGCACTGATGTAATAGCGGTGAACCTGGAAACGACAGATAAGGAAGATGCAATAAAAAAAGTTATTGATCTTGGAGCTAAGTCCAATAAAATCCTTGACAAAGAAAAAGTATCCGGCACAATATTTGAGCGTGAAAAGCTTGTATCAACCGGCGTTGGAAAAGGGTTTGCTATTCCCCACGGAAAAACTGATTCAATTAAGGATGTTGTAGCCGCATTTGCTATTACAAAAGAACCTATTGATTTCGATTCCATAGACGGAGAGCCTGTAAGGTTTATTTTTCTTCTTATAGGTAAAGAGAATTTACTGAATACTCATATAAAGCTCTTAAGCCGTATCTCGAGGCTTATGAACAAAGATGAATTCAGGGAGAAGCTTCTGGAAGCAGCCACTCCGGAGGAAGTTCTTGATATATTCAAAGAAGAGGAGAAGAATTACTTCGATATATAATTACGTCGGAATTTAAGCACTCTCAAAACTTTCCATATCCGGGGAAGCAGTGAATATTAAGATATCATCCAAAACTTGGTTTTCCGCCACCTTCATTTAAAAAACAAATTTGGTATAATCTAAACAAAACAAAAGATAACATGCCTAAAAAACTAGTTTATTATTTTGGCGGTAAAAAGGCAGATGGCGATGCTGCGATGAAACCTTTGCTTGGAGGCAAAGGTGCAAATCTCGCAGAGATGGTTAATCTAAAGCTGCCCGTTCCACCAGGTTTCACAATTACCACAGAAGTTTGCACCCATTACTACAAGAACAACAGAAAATATCCCAAAGAATTAAGAGCCCAGGTAAGAGCCGCTTTAGCCAAAATGGAAAAAGAGATCGGCAAGAAGTTCGGCGATAAAAATGACCCGCTGCTTGTTTCCGTGCGCTCAGGCGCAAGAGCCTCTATGCCCGGCATGATGGATACTATCTTAAATCTTGGATTGAATGATGAAACTGTTCATGGTTTAATTGAAATGACAGGCAATGAGCGTTTTGCGTATGATTCATACCGCCGTTTTGTGCAGATGTACGGCGATGTTGTTATGGATCTGAGGCCGCATGACCGCGACGGCAGAGACCCGTTTGAGCTTATTATTGAAACAAAGAAAAAAGCACGCGGTGTAAAGCTTGATACAGAGCTGACAGCTGAAGATCTTAAAGAGCTTGTGTTCCAGTTCAAAATGGAAATTAAGAACAAGCTTGGCAGGGAATTCCCCGAAGACCCGATGGAACAGATAAACGGAGCAGTTGATGCGGTTTTCAATTCCTGGATGAATGAAAGAGCAATTGTTTACAGGAAGCTGAATAATATCCCAGAATCATGGGGTACCGCTGTTAACGTGCAGTCGATGGTATTTGGTAATATGGGTGAGTCATCCGGTACAGGTGTTGCGTTTACCCGTGACCCTGCATCAGGCGAAAATATTTTCTACGGTGAGTATTTAATGAACGCGCAGGGCGAAGATGTTGTTGCCGGCACAAGAACCCCGTTAACAATTGCAACGCTTAATGAACAGAATCCTGATATTTACGGACAGCTTGAAAAGGTCCGCAGGGCGCTTGAAAAGCATTACAAGGATATGATGGATATTGAGTTCACTATCCAGGATGGCAAGCTTTACATCCTTCAGTGCAGGGTTGGTAAAAGAACCGGTAATGCCGCTGTAAGGATCGCAGTTGAAATGGTGAAGGAAAAGCTCATCAGCGATAAGGAAGCTGTAATGAGGATAGAGCCTGACCAGCTTAACCAGCTGCTAAGACCAATTTTTGATAACAAGGAAAAGGATTCAGCCATAAAACAGGGCAGGCTTATTGCCAAAGGTCTGAATGCCGGACCGGGTGCCGCAACAGGAAGGATTTATTTTAACGCTGCCGATGCCGAAGAAGCCGCCGCAAGAGGTGAAAAAGTAATACTTGTAAGAATAGAAACCTCACCTGAGGATATAAAAGGAATGAACGCTTCTGAGGGTATATTGACAGCAAGAGGCGGAATGACTTCACACGCTGCGCTGGTTGCAAGGCAGATGGGTAAAGTATGTGTTGCAGGATGCGGACAGCTTGAAATTGATTATAATATCCGTGAGCTGAAGGTTGAAGATGAAACAAGGACCATCACTTTAAAAGAAGGTGACTGGATCTCCATTGACGGAACAACAGGCGAAGTTATTGAAGGCAAGATACATACAAAAGAATCCGAGATACTGCAGGTACTTATCGAAAATTCGCTGAAGCCTGAATACTCTGAAACATACCAGATATATGAAAAGGTAATGCATTGGGCAGATAAATACCGCACGCTTAAGGTTAGAACAAATGCTGACCAGCCTGACCAGTGCAAAAATGCGCTTGCTTTCGGAGCGCAGGGTATAGGCTTATGCAGAACAGAACATATGTTCTTTGGCGGCGACAGGATAGATGCTGTAAGAGAAATGATACTTAGCGATACTCTTGAAGAAAGGGAAAAAGCGCTTGCAAAGCTCTTCCCGTTCCAGAGAGATGATTTTTACGGGATATTCAAGGAAATGGGTGACAGGCCTGTAACAATCAGGACGCTTGACCCGCCGCTTCATGAATTTTTGCCGCACGAAGAAGATGAACAAAGGGAGCTTGCAATAAAAGTTGGCAAGACATATGATGATATAA
>JAPUEV010000064.1:1605-3623 GCA_027492415.1 Ignavibacteria bacterium | reverse complement strand
TAAGCAAAAAAGTTTCTTCAGTCGTAATCGAAGCCGGCGGAATAGGCTACAGCATATCTGCAACTCTGAATGCAGTGGAAAAATTAGGAAACACCGGCGAGGAAGTAATGATAAGTGTGCATCTGCATATAAAAGATAATCCTTTTAACGTATTGCTCTATGGCTTTGCCGATGAAAATGAACGTGAATGCTTTAAACATATTATTTCTGTATCCGGTATCGGACCCAAAACTGCCTTAAGCATTCTTTCCGCCATTAAATACAGCGAGCTTATCGATATGATATCAAAAGGAAACTACCTGCCGCTTACATCAATATCGGGAGTCGGCAAAAAAACCGCTGAACGGCTTGCTGTTGAGCTGAAAGATAAGCTTGGTAAAATGGAAAGCGATACGGCAGCAATTGGTTTAATGAATACCGGTAAGCTGGGCGAGCTTGGCAAGGCATCAGAGGTAATATCAGCTTTAATGGCGCTTGGCTATAACAGGCTTGAAGCTGATAAGCTTGTTAAAAATATTTCAACACGCAGCAATTTCATGGAAATGCCGGCCGAAGATATCATCCGTGAAATTTTAAGAGGTAAATAAATGTTATATGAATTGAATTTTATTCATAATTAAATTATTTTAATAAATGAGACAAATAATATTGTATCCCGGTGAAGATGGATTTTGGGTTGTAGAGTGTCCAAGCCTGCCTGGCTGTATTAGCCAGGGTAAGACTAAAGAAGAAGCAATTATTAATATTAAAGAAGCAATAAAAGGTTATATCTCAGCGTTAGAAGAAGATAATCTGCCTGTTCCGGAAGAGAATTTTGGTACAATTGTACTTGCAGTATGAGTAAATTACCGGGTATTTCAGGGAAAGATTGTGTTAAAGCTCTCGAAAAGGCTGGTTTTTATTTTAAAAGGCAGGAAGGCAGTCATATTATTTTAAGAAGAAATGATCCTTTTGCACAGGTAGTTGTTCCAAATCATAAAGAATTAGATAAAGGTACCTTAAGATCTATAATCAGAATGTCCTCATTATCAGTAGATGAATTTATTAAACTTCTTTAATTCCCTAACCCTCAAACTCATTTTTATCAATTTCTTCAATAGGTATCGGGTAATTACCGGTGAAGCATGCGTCACAGTAACTTATCTTCTCACCATTTGCATTTATACCCTGCGGCACTGATTCATGTGTTTTTTCTACCGATAAATATTCCACTGAATTCACATCAAGGTATTCCCTTATCTTCTCCATATCCTGACCGCACTGGTTGGCAATCAACTCTTCTTTTGAAGGGAAATCCATCCCGTAATAACATGGTGATATTATCGGCGGGGAAGTGATGCGCAAATGAATTTCCTTCGGAGAAGCTTCCTTCACCAGCTTTACAAGCTGCTTCATGGTTGTGCCGCGAACAATCGAGTCATCAACTATCACCACAATTCTATCCTTTAGAACTGATTTCACTGTATTGAACTTCGCCTTAACCTTTATCTCACGGTTATCCTGACCCGGCTGTATGAATGTCCTGCCGATGTAATGGCTCCTTATCAGGCCAAGCTCAAGCTTAACGTATGGATTGCTCTTGATAGTTTCAGTAACATATCCAAGCGCTGCAGTGTTGCTGCTATCAGGCACACTGATTACTACAACTTTTTTATCTTCAATGTTCGCTTTCGGTGCCGGCTTTTCAATTGATAAATTCTTGCCAAGCTTCCTTCTTACTTTATCAACTGTGTTGCCGAATATTGTGGAGTCAGGACGTGAAAAATAAATATACTCAAATATACAATGCTTGGTCTCAGGCATCTTATCTATGAAGAATGATTTTATTTCGCCTGTCCGTATGACTTCTTCATCAATCTGTATTATCTCGCCGGCTTTAAGATCCCTTACATACTCAGCGTTAATAATATCATAAGCGCATGTTTCAGATGCAAACACGTAGCTCTCCCCCATCTTTGCCATGGAGAGCGGCCTTACCGCATACGGGTCACGTATCGCAAAAAGCTTGTCATCTGTCA
>JAPUEV010000064.1:0-1505 GCA_027492415.1 Ignavibacteria bacterium | reverse complement strand
GAATACCTGTTATGCCCTATTGCCGCAGAGCCTTTAAGCATATTTGTAAGTGTATTCTTATTCGAAAAAACATTTAACGCTATACCGTGTCCTTTATGAATGTTAAAGGTATATTTGCCTGAATCCTGCTTAAATGAAGAGCAAATTCCCGATGCTTCCTGGCCCCTGTGCTGCTGTGAGTGAAGTCCGTAATATGTCATAACCGCAGCCTGCGGGTGATTGTATATGCCGAATATCGCGCAGTTACTGTGCGGCTTATCTTCGCCGTCAAAATCCTTCGGGTCGTTATTTAAAATGTCTTTTGAAATATCTTTTATTTCCAATTTATATATATTGATTTTAATTTACTCTTATATGATTTGAAAATATCCAGCCTCTATCGGCAAGCCAGCACTCAACCCTGTAAATGCCTTTTTCCTTTACGTCCCACATTGCATTCATGGTTTTTGTTTCACTTATCATAACTCCGTTGTGTATTAACCTCACACTGCACTCCTGTGGAACCAGTGCCCGCAAAATTACATTTTCGCCGTTTGATGTGATTGTATCGCCCATATTGCAGGTAAGCCCTTTGAATTCAGCGTAAAACCTGAATCCTTTGGGATTTCCGTTGTAATAATTTGCAGTAAAGCACTTTCCGTATTTTAAAGCTGTAAGAATTTTTAATTTATCTTTTTCAAATGAGGCTTTATTGTTCTTTAATATCGGTTCATCTATCAGCACATGCGTGCGTATAGATTTAAACAGAACTTTGTAAGCAAAAATTTCAACTTCAAAAAATCCCAGTACATTTTGCTTTAAAGCATGCGCATCAACGCCGCCAATGCCCGTGATATGCCTTTTCATTGCAGCATCATCCCATCTTTTTAATGTACGGGCAAATGGTGATATTATTGATTTTAAAGGGTGCAGGAACCTGTCAATTTTATTACCTTCATTCATTCCTTCTATCCACTCGCTCATATGATTCCATATCTCAATTCCCGTATAATCATCAGTTTCTTCAACCCACGGGTAGGAGGGATGCTCAGGTAAATGGCTTCTCACTTCATCAGGGTGAGCAAGGAAGCCTATGCCGCCTTTATCCTTGATCTGCTTGACGTATTCCTTTGCTGTCAGCTTGCACCCAAGCTCGCCGTTTGGCAGCTCCTGGTATGAACCTATAACTTCATCAATTCCAAAGGTTAAGTAATGGTTGCGGTTAGCCATATCATTTACTTCATAGCCAATTAAGACCATAACGCCGTTAAGCCATTTTTCATAACCGTCTTCCTTTGGCTTAAGTGTATTATGATCAGACATTAAGATGAAATCCAGGTCAGAATCATATGCAGCTTTTGCAATATCCTCTATTTTCCCGGTTCCGTCTGAATATACAGAATGTATGTGAACCGCTCCGGCGTATTCGTACATTATGTGAGAAATAATTGATTGAATTGCAAAAATAGCTTTAAATGTTATTAATATAAATGTATTATTGCATATCTATGAAAGTGTTCAGTAAA
>JAPUEV010000063.1 GCA_027492415.1 Ignavibacteria bacterium | reverse complement strand
GAATGCGCGTATTGCATCATCAACCCTTTTTAGCGGACGGAAGTTTGAAGTATGAACAAGGATCTTTTCACCGTTGGCCGAGAGCTTCTCTTTCAGGCATTTGGTTTCATTGTTATCTATTTTTTTGTAGATATCCTGGTTAATAAAATTCGGGATTACTTTTATATCTTTGGTGATCTCGTACTGTGATTGTGTCTTTTGCTTCAGGAATTCCGATACCGCTGTTACACCATCTGACTTCTGTACCGAAAATTTCATTGTAGGCAAAAAGCTTATCTCAAGTCCGGTAAGAGTTATATCTGTTCCGTGTAATGTTGTTATGATCTTAATATTCCTGTTATTTTTTTTCTTTGAAAGAACTTCTTCTTTTATTATTTCCCTGGCAAGGTATGCGCTGGTTGCATGTGGAATAGCATAGTGCGCATGGACAAGATCAAGCCCGTTGAATTTTGCCACTTCAACAATTTTACTGGCAAGAGAAATACAGTATAAAGAAAAATCAAACAGCGGGTATGATGCCATTTCTACTTTATGGAATGAAATGTTATCTGAAAATCCCATGTTAAGCCGCATTGGCATGCTGTAAGAAATAAAATGTACCTGGTGGCCCCTGGCAGCAAGCTCTATACCAAGCTCTGTAGCAACTACACCGCTTCCGCCATATGTAGGATAGCAAAGAATACCTATTTTCATAAATAATATATATTTAGAAGAATTTTACAATCGATGTTTTATTGAGAGTGTTAAAATAACTAATTAAGTTTATAGTTACTAACACTCAAGTATAGCCTAAAATATATAGACGAATTAATGTTAAAATTCTTTTTTATCAATTCCAATGTGACATAAGGCAAAATCATATTTAACCGGGTCCACAGGATCAAACTTTTTCAGCATATCGGTAAGCTGTAACGCAAATTTGAGATCAATACTCTTCCTGTTTACCAGCTTAAGCTGTTTTGATATTCGCGCAATATGAGTATCCACAGGCATAACCAGCTTTGCGGCAGGTATTCCGCTCCACAGACCCGTATCAATATCATCCTTTCGTACCATCCACCTCAAAAAAAGGTTCATGCGCTTACATGTGCTTTTATTCACAGGACTGGAAAACAGGTAATGGTAATAACGGTTTTCTGCTTTGGGAATATTTCTGTTCAGCTCGCCTGTAAAACCGGTTAATGCCTGAACTATGTTTTCATGCTCAGGTTTATAATGTGAATAGAACAAATTTTTAAGAGAGCCGAATCTCGATAAAGCTTTATTTAGTGAGCTGAACATATCAAGCAGATCAAAATGAGAATTAAAACGGTAATAAAGACCCGATAAATATTTTTTATCTTTTCGTTTGGAAAAATTTATGGTAAATTCGTATGGTTTGCCGCCTGTTTTATGCAAAAGCTCATTTATGAACCTGTTTATCTGGTCAACTGAGCCGTATGCATAGGCTGCTGTAATCAGCCCGATAAGCTCAATATCTTTTTCATCACTGAATCTGTGTAAATTCCACACCGGGTCTTTGGATGAGAATTTTTTCCTGTAAGCAAGGAAATGAGCTTCTAATTTTTCTTTTAATTCAGAATTATTCAATTATAAAATGACTAAAGTTTATTTAAACGGATCAGAATCAGTTAATAACGAAATTAAAGATTTCCTTAGCGGTAAAGCTGAGTTTACGGAAAACATAGAGTCAGCTGATATTATTTTCAATTCAACCAATTACCCTGAGTACGAAAAATCAGAAGAGCTGCAGTATTTGGAATCAGCATCACAAAAAACTGTGCCTATATTCACATCATCATTATGCCAGGCTGTATCAGGGCAGTGCAGGTTACAGGAAAATCCTGAAAGGTTGATAGGCATTGGCTTATATGATACATTTTCTCAGGCAAAAAGAATTGAAATTGCGCCATCAAAAATAACAGATAGTGCAATACTTAAAAATGCAGAAAAATTTTTGAATGAAATGGGTATAACCTATTCTATTGTACCTGACAGGACCGGGCTTATATTCCCGAGAATTGTTTCTATGATAATTAACGAAGCGGCACAGGTTTACAGTGAGCAGGTTGCCTCGAAGGAAGATATTGATACTGCAATGAAGCTTGGCACAAATTACCCGTTCGGTCCTTTAGAATGGGCTGACAGGATAGGGGTTGGGCTCGTCTATAATATACTTGCATCTTTACAGCGTGATTTTGGGGAAGACCGTTACAGGCCGCACCCGGTATTAAAGGAAATGGATGATCTGAAAAAGAAGTTTTACGAATAAGTTACATAATTGAATCCTTATCTATCCACTTTATATTTTCATCTCTTCTGAACCACGTCAATTGTCTTTTTGCAAAGCGCCGTGTATTCTGTTTAATAAGCTCTGTCATTCTTTCTTTGGTAATTATCCCGTCAAGGTAATCAAATATTTCCCTGGCACCAACTGTGTTGAGTGAATTATAAGTTTTGTAATGGTAACCTTTATTCTTCAATAATTCAATTTCTTCGATCATTCCCCTGCTTATCATAATATCAGTTCTCTTATTTATATTATCGTAAAGCTGAGCGCGTTCCATTTGCAGACAATACATATCAGGCTCAAAATTAATTTCAATTTTATGGCTTTGGTGAACTGAAATAGGAATACCTGTTACATAAAAAACTTCCAGCGCGCGGATAACCCTGCGTTCCTTTATTTCCCTCATTTTATTAAATGTATCGGGATCATGTTTTTTCAGCTCATCAAGTAAATACTCAAATCCTTGCTCATCTTTTATCTTATAAATTTCATTTCTTTTTTCTTTGAATTTCTCTTCGAGGTATTTATCATCGCTTCCTATTTCAAAGAACCCATATACAAGTGAGTTAACATACAGACCGCTGCCGCCAACTACTAACGGTATTTTGCCTTCATCAAAAAGCTTAGAGATCAATACTCTTGCACCAGAGCCGAACTCACCCGCATTAAAATCCTCATCAAGCTCTAATGTATTTACAAAATGATGTTTAAATAAGCTTAATTCTTCATGGGTTGGCTGTGCTGTTGTAATAGATATGTGTTTATAAACCTGGCGGGAATCTGCTGAAATGATTTCTACAGTCCTGCCTGATTTCTTTTGAATATTATGTGCTGTTTTTAATGCAAGGGCAGTTTTTCCTGAAGCAGTGGGTCCGGTTATTACTATTACTTCAGGCTTATGCATAACATCGTTTATTGCTTCCAGCCTTCTGCGCCAATTAACGGAACAAATTTAAAATTATCAAAATATTTCTTTTCGATGCCGGTTTCTGTCCTTGTGATCACCAGCAGCCTTTGAGACTCCTGGTTTCCCACCGGAATAACCAGCTTCCCGCCAACAATAAGCTGTTCTATTAAATGCTGCGGAATATCCGGCGCGCCGGCTGTAACAATAATTTTATCGTAAGGAGCATTTTCTTCCCAGCCAAGTGTGCCGTCATCAAGCTTAAGATGAACCTTGTAGCCAAGATTGATCAAAAGTGACATCGCATTCATGTGCAGCTTTTCTATCCTTTCAACTGAAAAAACTTCAGCACCAAGCTTAAAAAGTACAGCTGCCTGGTAACCTGAGCCTGTTCCAATTTCCAAAATTTTATCACCCGGCTTAACTTCCA
>JAPUEV010000062.1:2354-3643 GCA_027492415.1 Ignavibacteria bacterium | reverse complement strand
CATTCTGAAAGGACGGGAGTGATCAGGATTTTTGATGCGGAAATATACCACGCCAATAGTCTGCGCTAAAAATTGTACCATAAGCCTGATAACAACAAGCGCAGCGATAATATCTTTGAGCTTTAAGAAGCAGAAGCAGATCGCAACTCCACCTAAAATTAACAGTGATACATACGGTATTTTATGTATTGGGTGAACCTTAGAAAAAGCTTTAAAGTAATCACCTTCAACAGCTGCGGCATAGGGAACCCTTGAATAGCCCATAAGCAGAGAAAACACCGAAGCAAAGGCTGTCCACACAACAAGCAGAGTCACTAAGTTACCAGCCCATGAGCCGTATATCTTCTGCATAAATACCGATACGATGTATTTCCTTGCATCACTGCCTGCCGTTTCACTAACTTCCTGCCATGGGAGGACTCCCAGAATACTGATATTCATAATAATATAGAGACCCGCCACTGCAAGTATAGAATATATAATAGCCCGCGGAATGTTACGGGTCGGATTTTCAACTTCCCCGCCGAAGAAATTTACATTGTAATATCCCCAGTAATCGTAAAGAGCAATAAGCATTGCTGAACCGAGTCCGAGGAAAAATGCTGAATCAATATTAAACGCATTTGGCGGAAAGTTGAATGCAAGCTTAGGGTCAAAATGCGTAACTCCGGAAACAATCACCCAAACTACAGTAATTATAACTCCGCCCCAGAGGAACTGCGAGAATTTGCTTATGAAGGCAACTTTGCGGTAAAGCATGAACACTGCAAGGAGAACTACTCCGATTGCTACAAATGTGCCATTGTTCAGAGTAATTGCTGCTTCAATTGAACCGAGTAATGGCAGCGGCAGATTAAGGTCATAATTAAAATATGTAGTGTTAAGACCGGGGAAGATATAGCTTGCGTACATCGCGAGTCCAACACACCCTGAAGCCATAGAGAGCGGTGCGGAAAACGTTAACTGGAAGATAAAGAGAAATGATACAAGCTTTCCCAAGCCATTTTTACCGTAAATTTCCTTGAGGTAGTTGTAAGAACCGCCTGCATGCGGCATTGCAGCGCCAAGCTCAGCCCATACCAGACCATCACATAAACAAATTATTGCACCTATGATCCAGCCAATCATTGCCTGCGGACCGCCCATAGCGGCAACTATCAAAGGAATAGTTATAAAAGGACCCACGCCTATCATATCTATCATATTAAGGGCGGTTGCGCCTTTAAGTGATATTCCCCTTACAAGCTGTTTATCGGCTTTGTTATCGGTCTGCATTATTTAATGTTATC
>JAPUEV010000062.1:0-2254 GCA_027492415.1 Ignavibacteria bacterium | reverse complement strand
CCGAAGAAGAACGGGCTGTTTCTATCAACCTTATCCATTCCCTGGGT
Organism: Ignavibacteria bacterium; assembly: GCA_027492415.1. Taxonomy (GTDB): domain Bacteria; phylum Bacteroidota; class Ignavibacteria; order Tepidaquicellales; family OLB5; genus OLB5. The sequence continues at coordinate 2,207 of JAPUEV010000062.1, read as the reverse complement.
TTTATGCTGAGAAAGCGCATCGCGTGAAATTTCAGCAATAGTTGTTTTGCCGTCCGAAATGATTTTTGAAATATCTATTTTATACAGGTCAGCTTTGGTTGAATCAAACGAGCGGAAGAAAAGCTTTTTTACCTGCCATGGCCGGATGCCGTATACAAGCTGTTCAGGATGGTAGCGGTAATCAGCGGCTTTTTCAAATGCATCGTAGACGGTTAAGCCAACACCCTGGTGATTACCGTGCTGGCGGTATGGCTTGGTAGTTATAGTATCATGGTTAGTTATTATCACATCGGGCTGGATAACGCGTATCATGTAAACAATGCGGGCTAAAACTGAATCTTCACCTCCCCACATTTTGAATGTTTCTTTGGCTGTTTTAGAAAAACCGAAGTCAAGCTCACCCAGGAAAAATGCATGGGAACCCTGTATCTTAGCCGCATCATAGCATTCCTGTTCACGTATCCTTCCAAGCTTATCATTCAGCTCTGGTCCAATTTCATTCTGTCCGCCTTCACCGCGGGTATAGAAAACGGTGAAAGCATCGTATCCTTTCAGATACCTGTAATACGCCAGTGTTGCGCCATCCTCATCATCGGGATGCGCTGCTACGCATAATATTGTGTATGATGGCTCCTGTGAAAAAGTAATTGCAGGAAGTAAATGTAAAAATAATAGAATTATTAATGCCTGTAGTTGATAAAAAAAACAACTACGGCTTTTAAAGATCATTAATTTTTTCATAATTTTCAAAGATAAGGATAAATGATTAAAGATAGTAGAAATTGAAAGGGTTGGGAAATAAAGCAAATACAAACCCCTATTTATGATTTTGGGAATATAAAATTTATTATTAAATATGCATAATATGCACGAAAGAAGATATCGTCCCCCCTTCGTACGAAGGGGGGATTAATAGTTTTAAGATTCATTCAAATGCAGACTAATAATTATTCGTGAATAAGGATTTATTATAGAAGGGGGTTTATATCTACTTCAGCACAACCATTTTCTTTACTTCTGAGAATTTATCATCAACTGTTAGCTTATAGAAATACACACCGCTTGATAAATTCAGAGCATTGAAATCAGTTTCATAAACACCTGCTTTTTGTACGGAGTTTACAAGCAAAGCTACATGGCGTCCGGTTATATCATAAACAACCAGCCTTGCATAGTTATTTGCGCCGGCTGAATTGGGTATGGAATATTTTATTTTTGTTGAAGGATTGAACGGATTTGGGTAATTCTGCCTAAGTGAGAATTTATCAGCTATTGTTGAAATTGTCTGTATGCCGAACACATCATAATATGCAATCCTTGCGTTGGTTTCAACCTCGGCAAGTCCCGGAAGGCTTTCACCGTTCACGGTACCTGTAAATGATTTTACAATGACTTTTACTTCATCTATTTTAGGAAGCCCCGGAAGGCTTACATCTGTTCCGTTAGGACTTATACTGCCTGTACTTGATATATGCTCAACTTCATTGCCGTTATAATAACAGAACACTTCACAATCGGTTACCTGGATATTTGTATTGGTTAAAGGATTAGGCTTAATGTTATATATTGTGATCCTTCTTGCATCCAAAGGCACACTCCATTTCAGATCAACAAACTGGCTGCCTGAAGCTCCGGCTATCCAGTTCACGCGAAGCGAGTCATTTCTTGCTTTCCTGTCAATTACCATTTTGCCCGGGTACTGCAGTGAATCATTGATATATTTAAATGAGCTTTGTGTAACCGCTGCTGAAGTAGATGTATTAAAGAACGCAGCTTCAGAAATTGTTGCGGGTACAAAGATCTGTGTATGCCCTGAGTGGCAGCCAACACACTTTGTGCCTGTACCGGGTCTGCCGAAATTCATCCCGATAACATGCGCAACCTGCCCGTTAGCTCCGCGAAGCACTTTGCCTGAGCTATCAACAACCTGCTCGAACATTGATACGTTTGCCGGAGCGTTATCAAGCGCAATCTGCCCGGTGTGGAATATGGGCACACTTGTAAAAAATATTGATGAATCCCTGCCAGTTGAATCCTGCCTCTGGAAATTCATAAAGAAATTTATCCTTGCAAACCTTGTGATAGGAGGGCCATCCTGCATGGGAAGATCGACGGAACCGTTAGTGAATAAATTAACACAATCGAACCTGAAACCGCCATCTTTGAACCAGGTTGATGGATTTGATGTGGGGGGAAGCTCATCGGCA
>JAPUEV010000061.1 GCA_027492415.1 Ignavibacteria bacterium | reverse complement strand
ATCCTTTCGCACGGGTCAGAACGGCTGATAATAAGGCTTTTTTCATCATCAGGCAATACTTCAATTGGGATTGTGAATTCTCATTTGGATGAGAATAAAGCGTTCATCAGCTTTGGCAGGCATTTCAGGAATGAAGGCTTAAATGTACCTGAAATTTATACCGTATCCGGAGATATAAAATCTTACATACAGGAAGACCTTGGTGATGAAACATTACTTAAGAGGATATCAGACGGACAGGATTTCAGCGATGAAAAGCTTAGTCTATACAAAACTGTAATTGAAGAGCTGCCGAAGTTCCAGGTTACAGCAGGGAAAGGTATAGATTACGGGCTTTGTTACCAGTTCAGTAAATTCGGAAGTGAGAACATTGATTTTGACCTGGATTATTTTAAGCAGAGATTTCTAAAAGCTTTTTATAAAGGCGGCATCGAAGCCGGAAAGCTTGATGATGATCTTTCTTATATTAAAAGGAAATTGCTTGAACTGCCGGCTGAATATTTTTTGTACAGAGATTTCCAGTCAAGGAATATAATGCTGAAGAGCGGTAAGCCATATTTTATCGATTTCCAGTCAGGCAGAAAAGGAGCATTGCTGTATGATATGGCTTCCCTGCTTTATGACGCCAAGGCTGATATACCGCAGCAAAACAGGGAAGAATTACTTGAACATTATTTAGCCGTAATCTCTGAATATATCAAAATTGATCCCGTAAAATATAAAGAGTATTTCTGGTACTTTGCGTTAATACGGATCTTGCAGGCAATGGGTGCTTATGGATTTTTGGGGATCGTAAAGGGGAAACGAAGATTCCTTGAGAGTATACCATATGCGTTAAAAAACATAAACTTTATTTTAGATAATAAAATCCCAAAGGTTGAGGTTTTATATATTAAAAAAGTATTTAATGAATTATTAAAAGAAGGTATAACCGTTAATGAAAAAGCATAATATACGCGGCTTAAATGTTATAGAATTTGGTGAAGATAATTCACAGGCAATAATTTTTATCCATGCCTTCCCTCTCTGCAACAGGATGTGGGATAAACAGGTTGAAGCTTTACAGGCAAAATACCGTGTGGTTGTTTATGATATAAGAAGCTTTGGCTACAGCGAAGTTGGTGACGGACATTTTACGATGGACTCTCATGTTAGTGACCTGATATCAATTATTGACAGCTTAAAGCTTGAAAAACCTGTTGTATGCGGGCTTTCAATGGGCGGTTATATTACTTTACGCGCACTGGAGCTGTATCAAAGCAAATTCAAAGGCGCAATACTTGCTGATACAAAGGCTGAATCAGATAACAATCCAACAAAGCATGCCAGGGCAGAACAGATGAAAATGGTTAAGAACGGCCAGCGTGAACAGTTTGCCGATAATTTCATAAAGGCAGCATTAAGTGAAGCCAATTATACAGAAAAGCCCGAGCTGATTGAATTGCTGAAAAAGCTCATCAGCTGGCAAAAGAATGAAGCCATAACCGGAGCTTTGCTTACAATGGCAGCCAGGACAGATACAACTGAATCTCTGGAAAGACTGGAATTAAAGATGCTGATTCTTGCAGGTAAAGATGACAGGCTGACACCGCCGGAATTTTCGAAGATAATTTACGGTAAAACAAAGAACTCAGATCTTAAACTGATACCAAATGCGGGACATTTACCTAATATGGAAAATCCGGACGATTTTAACACTGCCTTAATGGATTTTATGAAGGGCTACGAGAAAAACAGTAAGTAGAACAATATAAATAATATTTTCCCGGCATATATAAAACGGAAAAAGCGATCTAAGTATTAAATACTCAGATCGCTTTGTTATGATACAGAACTTCCAATGCGGAATTATATATCTATGATAATTTTTTTGTTACTTCCCACAGCATAATTTCAGTCATTTTGGATATATTATATTCCTGTCTCCATCCCCAGTCTTCAAGAGCATTAGAGTCATCAATACTTTGAGGCCATGATTCAGCTATCTGCTGGCGGAAATCAGGCTTATATGTGACAGTAAAAGCGGGAATATGTTTTTTAATTTCAGCGGCTAATTCCTCAGGGTTAAAGCTGATTCCGCTTAAGTTATAGCTTGAACGAATTTTCACTTTTTCCGGAGCAGTTTCCATGAGGTCAATTGTACCTCTTATGGCATCCGGCATGAACATCATAGGAAGCGCGGTTTTTTCTGTGAGGAAACACTCATACTTACCAACTCTTACGGCTTCATAGAATATTTCAACTGCATAATCAGTTGTTCCCCCGCCGGCTTCAGTTTTATAGCTGATAAGTCCCGGGTAACGCACACTTCTTACATCAACACCATATTTCTTAAAGTAATACTCACACCATCTTTCACCGGCAAGCTTGCTTATTCCGTAAACCGTGGATGGCTCCATAATTGTAAGCTGCGGGGTATTTTTCTTAGGGGTTGTTGGTCCAAACACAGCTATTGAGCTTGGCCAGAAGAGCTTTTTAATTATTCCTTCTTTAGCCATATCCAGAATGCTTAACAGGCTTTTCATGTTAAGATCCCATGCTTTCTTCGGGTTCTTTTCGGCGCTTCCTGAAAGCATTGCGGCAAGCAGGTAGACATTTGAGATATTATGTTTTTTGAAGGATTCTATAAGAGCAGATTCATTCATAACATCCAATATTTCAAACGGTCCCGAGCTCATTACGTCAGCAGCAGCATCTTTGATATCAGATGCAATTACGTTATCATTCCCGAATCGTTTTCTAAGCTCAAGGGTTAAGTCGGAGCCGATCTGTCCTGATGCCCCGATAACAATAGTTTTACTCATTTTTTTATTTCTTTATCTTTTTTTATTATTTTAGCGCTATTGGCTAAAACCCGCAGGTCAATTAACATTAATAAATAATCCATGCGTTCAGTTGGCGTCATTTGTGAAATTTTTTTTCAAATGACCGTCTAACACCGGATCAGTTATTTTGTATTTATTTTTAATCACCTTTTTTAATTTTTATCAGTTCAGGTATATCATGCAGATATTATGCGATTTCTGAACAATTCTCATTTGTTTTGTTTGATTTCTATCAGACGGGTTGATTTGAAGCTATCCTTATTTATTAACATAACTGTTGTAAAATTTATAACCCCAGGAAGCATTTATATGATCAGTCATTTTATAGATCTGAGATCAATGCAGCCCGGATCATATTCCTTCAACTACTACCTTAGGCGTAACCTTAGTTTTGGGTATTAATGCAGGCCAGTAAGCAACAACATCGCTTGCTTTGGGTCTGCCGCCGGCAAAACCTGTAACACTTGGAGGTCCGGTTAAGATAAGCGGGGCAATTTCTTTGCTGAATCTTTCAATTGTAGCTTTATCTTTTGCACGGACACCGATCCTTAAGACCACTTCACTTAGATCTTCGCGTTTTTTAACCAATGGACCGTGGCAGCTGTTATAACCAAGTAATTCTGTTCTTATTTCGTCAAATTTCAATCCCAGGTCCTCAAGCCTTGTGCGAAGAATTTTATCAGCGGCTTCTGCCTTTTTAAGTGCGTCGGGTGCAGAATATGTTAAGGTTGAAAAAGCGCTGTATCCGTCATCATAAGACATTGATACTTTATAGAATTCAGTTGCTGGCTTGCCGGTAATGCCAAAAACCTTAACCCTGT
>JAPUEV010000060.1 GCA_027492415.1 Ignavibacteria bacterium | reverse complement strand
CGAACAGATAATGGAGCATGCAATTATTCATATTTACAGGCATAAATTACAGATTGAAAATTTCATTGATAGTATTTCTGCCCTCGGGTAGTTGCTGATTAGAACTACATAAAATGGCTATTTTGGGCTGTTTTTGCCACTTTTTAGTGTATTAATTTATACAGAAAATATATATATAGTATTTGTTATATTTGCAGTCACTTACCGATAGTTATGCCAGGAGTGAAATTTTTTACGAAAACATATAAAAACGTTATTTACCATGCTGGAAATTATACAACACTTTTTTAAGAATTTTTCACAATCCCCTTTTGAGCTTTACAATGAATCTGGCTTTCGCCATGAACTTGGGCTTTTCCTTAAAAGATATTATCCTGAACTGAATGTAAAGCTTGACTATCCTGTTTCTAGAATGTTTAACCCGATACCTAAACTTGCCAATAAAGAAGCAGACCTATATATCATTGAAAGCGGTGTTCAAAAGCACGTTATAGAGCTTAAAATGCCTAAAGATGAAAATGCAAGCCATGTAGATCTTTACAGGCATGTAAATGATATTAAGTTCCTTGAACAGCTTAAAGAGCACGGCTATGACAGCTGTCTTTCTGTATTTTTGACCAAGCGCAAAAATATATGGGAATCAACCAACGGCGGCATTTATAAAAAATTCGCAGGAGAAACTGTAAATATCGGTTCAGTAACCAAGGAAGAGATACAGCCTTATCTGATACACGGCGGCCCCATCGAGCTTAAAGGGACATATAAAGCCAAATGGGATGCAATTCACGACGCCAAGGGTGATGAATACAGGTATTACATCATAAACGTTAAATAAATTTCCTTAATTGAATTATGGTTGTTACAGTTACTTCCATAAAATTAAAGAGCGTTTGGTATTATTTTAAGCTTACAATTTTTGGATATAAAATTGTAAAACAGCTTAAGAGTGAAAAGGGTTTTATAAAAATGAAAAATACCGGTTTTGGGTATCTTCATTATACACTTTCAGCCTGGCAAACAGAGGAAGACCTTAAACGGTTTTCTAGGAGCGGCGCACATGCTGAAGCAATGAAACAAAGCAAAAGTATAGCTGCTGAAATAAGAACATACACTTTTCCGGCAGAAAGCTTTCCCGGATGGAAAGATTCAAAAAGCCTTCTTGAAGAAAAAGGTAAAATAATAAAATTTAAATAACGAATATTCTATTTAATCCTTAGTAAATAAATAATGTCTTCTGCTATTATAGAAACTCCGCGGCTATTATTAAAAGAATTTACATCCTCAGACAGTGAATTTATTATAGAGCTTTTAAATTCTCCCGGATGGCTTAAATACATAGGCACAAGAAACGTTAGCTCCGCAGAAGACGCTGTAAATTATATAGAAAACCGGATCAGGAGAAGTTATCTTGAATCCGGTTTTGGCTTTTATAAGATCGAATTAAGGACAAACGGCGCAAAAGCCGGCATGTGCGGTCTTGTAAAAAGAGATAGCCTGGAAGAAGTAGATATTGGTTTTGCGCTGCTGCCGCAATATGAAAATAACGGCTATGCTTTCGAGGCATCTGAAGCTGTAATGAATTTTGCTAAGGAAAAATTAAAGCTTCACCGGCTGGCGGCAATTACTGTTCCGTATAACAATTCCTCGGTAAAGCTGCTTGAAAAGCTGGGAATGAAGTTCGAAAGAACGATACATCTGCCTGATGACCCGGAAGCGCTTATGTTATTCAATAAAGATCTCAGCAATTAAATGGATAAAGTAAATATTGCGCAAAAGCTTTCACTCTTTAATGAATACTGGAAGCCCAAAATTACAGGTGAGCTTAACGGCCAGCATGTAAAGCTTGTTAAATTTAAAGGTGAGTTTGTCTGGCACAGCCATGAAAACGAAGATGAAATGTTCTTTGTAATTAAAGGAAGCTTTACAATGCAGCTAAGGGATAAAGATATTGAAATTAATGAGAACGAATTCATTATCATACCAAAAGGAACAGAACACAGGCCGGTAGCGAAAAATGAGGTCCATGTTATGCTGTTTGAGCCCGCTGAAACGATAAATACAGGAAATACTTCCGGAGAGCTGACTGTAGAAAACCCTGAATTTATTTGAATTTTACATTTAAATCAGAAATTAAACAATAAAAATTATGCCGGTCAAAATTGGATTTTCAGAAAACCCGGAAAGAATAGAAGTAAATTATTCAGGCACTATAACTGAAAGCGAATATGGAGATGCTATCAGGGAATTTGTAAAATTTAACGCAGAGAAAAAATGCCTGCTTGTACTAACGGACCTGAGAGAAATGACAGTTTCCCCATCAATTCTTAATGTGTATGATTCTATAAATATGTTCGAAAAAATGGGAATAGATAAAAACACAAGTGAAGCATTGATTATTCCCGAGAACAAATTCGCTGCGGATAATGTCAAGTTCTACGAAACTGCATGCCAGAACAGGGGATATAATGTCAGGCTGTTTTATAATAAAGAAGATGCCATAAAATGGCTTGAAACCTGCCGTTAAACAGCGGGAATTTTAGATTTACATTCATATCTTATAACTTTTCATTTAGTTTTATTACGGATATCTTTTCAAGAAGCCATTTTTTATGGGAAGTCACCTCATTAACCGGAAACCCTTTTATTTCATTTTCCAGCAGTTCAGCTGATATTACATCAGGTTTCAGGAACAGGTAAGTTAATTTGTTTATCATATTGGTAAAATTAGTGTAGCGTTTTTTAAGCCCTTCCGGTACAACACTGTTTGATGATAAATAATGTTTAAATGAATCGATCAGGGTAAGAACTTTTTCAGGATCCTTCAATTCAAAGTATATCATAGCCTGCAATGCTTTTATCCTTATATAATAAATATAATCACCGCCTTTTATACCGGCAAGCTCTTTTAAGGCACCTTCATAGTTTCTCTTTGTGAACATCAGGTACCCATTAACATAAAGAAATGCGTCTTCTCTCCTTACCGGGGGAAGCTTATGGGTATAATTTTCTATGAAATTTTCCGCCCATTCAGTTTTCCCTATATCAAGTGATAATAACACATAATTAAAATACTGTTCCCGTGATATTCCTCCGTTTTCATGCGGGTACAGCTCATGTTTAAGCTGAAAGTCCATAATTTCAAATCGTTCATTTTCAAACCCCGGTTTTTCTCTAAATGCTCGTCTTTGCGCATCATTAAAGAGTATTGTACCTATTCTCAGCTTATCATCTTCTTCAAACAGCTCTAAGCTCTTAAAATAAACATCCTTCAGCTCAAAGAAAAGCTCATCATTCTCTTCATCATCCCTGATCTTCATTATAAGGTATAATGCTTTTATCAGCGGGTTGTAATAAAGCTTATTTTCATCTATGTACTGCATTACGGGTTTGCAGAATTTAAAATCAAATTCGTATTTTAAGTTTCCCTGCCAGTTATACATTAAAGTGTAGTAATAAAGTATATGGCAGACAAAATAATTCAGAAAAAGATCAAGTTCATTTGCGAATTCTTCATACTGTGAGTTTCTTTTTCCAAGCAGCTTCCTGTTCTCATAAAAATCGCTTCTGTCCCTTTCATTGCAGTATATATTTAAAAAATGATCTGAATCAATTATTCCGGAGCTGTCAATAACTGTCTGAATTTCTTTATGTGTCTT
>JAPUEV010000059.1:1311-3670 GCA_027492415.1 Ignavibacteria bacterium | reverse complement strand
ATGCAGTTTGCTATGGAAAATAAAGATTACTATGATCTCATGTTCATAGCTAAAGGTGTGGCTGAGAAGATCTATGAAAAACAGGAATGGGATGTTGGTCAGCGCTCTTTTAATTATTTAAGGGATAATGTTAAAGAGCTTATCGAGCGCGGACTTATCAAATATGCTGATATTGATTCAGCTACTTTTGCTATCTGGGGTTATGTTCATGGCATGTCAGCACTTATTATAAGAGGAAGGTGCGCAATGCTGCCGGATGAAGCTGTAAAGAATATGACCGAAGGCAGTCTGCATTTTATGTATGAAAGTTTATTTCAGAATTCATAACAGGAAAGTTAATGGCAGAAATAATTAAAGGAAGAAAGTTCTCGGAGTATGATGGAGATTTTGTTGTATTCTTAATCGGTATGAGAGTTAACAACTGGTTAAAAATACATAAATGGTTTCCGGTTGCTATGGCTATGCCTAAGATGATAAAAGAGCTGTATAAAAATAAAGAGCTGGGTTTTTTATCAACAGAAAGCTGGTTTGGAAGGACTACTATTATGGTGCAGTACTGGAAGTCCTTTGAACACCTTGAAGCTTATGCAAAAAATAAAGATCTGAATCACTTCCCTGCATGGCGCGCATTTAACCTGAAGGCAAGGCAAAGCGGCGCTGTTGGGATCTGGCATGAAACCTATAAGATTTCAAAAGGTAATTATGAGAATATTTATGTTAATATGCCGCCATTCGGACTTGGTAAAGCAGGTTCAGTTAACGAAGTATCCGGTGAATTAGAACATGCTGAAAATAGAATGAACAATTAACAATGAGCAATTAACAATTAACAATTAATACGGAATTCATTTCAATTATAATATTACAATGCAAACAATCTTAGGTGCAACCGGGATAATAGGGAGAGAGCTTGCTAAAGAGCTGGTAAAATACACAACAGCTATCAGGCTGGTAAGCCGCAATCCCAAAAAAATAAATGAAACAGATGAGCTTGTTAAAGCTGACCTGAAAATCTATAAAGAAGTTTTAAATGCCGTAAAAGGCTCAGAGGTTGTTTACCTTACTGCCGGTTTAAAGTATGATTTTAGAATATGGCAAAAAGAATGGCCGCTTATAATGAAAAATGTAATTGATGCCTGCAAAGCATCCGGAAGCAGTCTTGTGTTCTTTGATAATGTTTACTCATACGGCAGCGTAAGCGGATGGATGACCGAAGATACTCCGTACAACCCCGTTAGCAAAAAAGGCGAAGTAAGAAAACATATTGCTGAGATGATAATGAATGAAGTAAAACAGGGGACACTTAAAGCTATGATAGTAAGGGCGGCTGATTTTTACGGAGCAGGAACCCTTGCATTTGTTACTGCAACGGTATTTGATAATTATGCAAAAGGAAAAAGCGCCCAGTGGCTTATCAGCGATAAGTATAAACATTCATTCACATACGCTATAGATGCGGCTAAAGGCACAGCGCTGCTTGGGAATACAGGATCTGCCTATAACCAGGTCTGGCACCTTCCTACAGATAAAAATGTACTTACAGGCAAAGAGTTCATAGAACTTACCGCAAAGGAATTTGGAGTTAAGCCGAAATATATGAATATTTCCAAATGGATGCTGAAGATTATCGGATTATTCCAGGCTGAAATAAGAGAATCAGTGGAAATGACATACCAGAATGACAGCGACTACCTGTTTTCCTCAGAGAAATTCGAAAAAGCTTTTGGAATTAAACCAACCTCTTATGCTGAAGGTATTAAAGAAACAGTAAGATTGATAAGAAAGAAAAACTAAGTCAGGGCTTTTGTCCATGTCATGACCCCGAAACCTGACAGAAAATAACTACTAATAATCATATGCGGATATTAATTTTAATTTTATTTTTCATTACAGCTGCAATAATGTCACAGGATAAAGGCATCATAAACGGTAAGGTGACCGATAAGGAAACTACCAACCCGGTTGTTGATGCTTCAGTGCAGATAGTGAACACAGAGCTTAAAACTGTTACCGATTCACAGGGTAAGTTCCAGTTCACAAATATTCCCTACGGCACTTACCAGGTTAAAGTAACAAGCCTTGGATATGAAGCATTCATCCACACGGATGTTGTTGTGCTTTCATCAAGACCCGCTGATGTGGAAATTGAGCTTCTCATTTCAAATATCACTACAGAGCAGATAGATGTTGAAGGAAAATATTTCCAGCGCTCAACCGATGTAAGCACAAGCAGCTACAACCTTGATTTTGAGGAAGTTCGCCGCGCGCCCGGCGCCGTTGAAGATATTTCACGGATGGTGCAGATAATGCCGGGTGTTTCTCCGGCTAATGACCAGCGTAACGATCTTATCGTAAGAGG
>JAPUEV010000059.1:0-1301 GCA_027492415.1 Ignavibacteria bacterium | reverse complement strand
AATGATAGACGGCATCGAGATACCTAATGTGAATCACTTCCCAACACAGGGTTCTTCTAGCGGACCCATTGGTATGATAAACGTAAAATTCATAGATGATGTGAATTTTTCTACCGGCGGATTTTCTGCAAGGTACGGCGATAAGCTTTCTTCTGTGATGGATATTAAATTCCGTGAAGGCTACCGCAAAAGATTCCTTAGCGATATTAACCTTTCAACCGCAGGTTTCGGGGGAATATTCGAAGGACCGCTGTTTACACAAAAAGGCTCTTTCATTTTTTCAGTGAGGAAAAGCTACCTGAATTTAATTAAAGGCGCTATAAGGCTTGCCGCTGTGCCCGATTACTGGGATTTTAACCTGAAGGCTGTTTATGATATTGATAAAAATACCAGGATCAGCTTAGTTGGCATTGGCGGACTTGATAACATCAGCTTTGAAGGCGAATCACCCGAAATAAGCGATGATAATCCCTACGGCAAAGCCAAGGGAAACCAGCAGCAGTTCACTGCAGGCATTAATTTAAAAAAGCTTTTCAGAAAAGGCTACTGGCAGAATGTTCTGGGTAACTCAACCGCTTTCCTTGATTATACAAATTATGACCTAAGGACTGACCTGCTTAAGTTCAAATATAATTCCTATGAAAGTGATTTCAATTTTAAAAGCGAAATGTTCTACCAGCTGAATACTGCCAATAATCTTATCTTTGGTGTATCTGGCAGGTATATAAAGTTCAAGAATGAAACATACTACCAGGCTGATACTACAAGCTTTGGCGACCCGCTGCCTGAAACAAACATCAATGTTAAGGATAATTACAATAAAGCCTCAGCTTACGCGCAGTACACATTAAAAATAGCAGGTAACAAAGTTATACTTAATGCCGGGGCAAGGTTCGATTATTTCTCCGGTATCAAAAAGAATACCGCTGTATCCCCGCGCTTTGGTGTAAGCTATTCATTGCTGCCAAATACTACACTCAGCGCATCAACGGGAATTTATTACCAGTCACCTGAATATATCTGGCTGACTGCCGACCCGCGCAATGAAAACCTGAAATATATTAAGGCAATCCACTACGTTGCAGGCATCGAGCATCTTTTTACTCCTGAGCTCAGGCTATCCATTGAAGCATATTATAAAGATTACAGCAATTATCCTGTAAGCACAATTATTCCAACATACGTGCTGATAAGCGGGGGCACTGAGAACGGTCCAAACTTGATGTATGGCGAGGCAGTGAGCGAAGGAAAAGGTTTCTCCCGCGGAATTGATTTTTCTCTCCATAAAAAGCTTACCGGCA
>JAPUEV010000058.1 GCA_027492415.1 Ignavibacteria bacterium | reverse complement strand
TACTTGCTGTGATTGTTAGGTTCAGCGTGTGCTATAAACCCGGAAAAGCCACTGCCGGCATCGGTGTGGCATTGTCTGCAGGTATTTGTTAAATTAGCTGCATTTACCGTTGAGTTTGTATCTTTAGCAGGCTGGATATTATGAGCACTGTGGCAATCAGAGCAGCCTGCTACATTTTCCGGGTAGCCAAGCCGAATATTCTTACCGTGATAGCTTTCAAAATATGATTTTGGCGCAATAGTGGTAACATTGTTACGAAACATCATACTTGTATCAGCATGACACTTCATGCAGGCTTGCGTGTGGAAGATCCTTCCTTCTGAAACATTATCAATCTTATTAATTGAATGGTTATTATGACAATCAATACAGGATGGAGCATCATTAATTCCTTTTTCCAATGCCTGGTAATGGATCGATTTGAAATATGAAGACTCTTTTTCATGACATCCGCTGCACAGTTTAGCTCCGGCCTTTTTATCATTTTTTATAGATGTTATGGTATGTATATCAGCATGGCATTTAGAGCATGATACAGGCAGGCGTGTTGAATTATGAATACTGGTTTCGTGCTCCTTTTGGATCGAGCTGTGGCAGCTGCCGCAATTCATAGGTTTGAACGAAACAATACAGGATTTTTTGTCAGTTTTCAGCTTATTGAGATTGTTCTCACTTTCCTGAATATGGCAAGCCGTACATGTTAATGCTTTATGAACTGAGGCATTATATGAAGCTGAAGGAATATTTTTATCATGGCATTTCATGCACTCAGCGTTTGATAAATAAGTACCTGATGTTGGCTGCCCAAAAGCAGTATGCAATGCCGAACCTGTAAAAAGAATAAATATTAATACTCTGTATGTTCTCAATAATAATTTCATAAAATCATTTTTAAATGGATTTAACTGCAAAGCCCTCCGGAACGTTTTTTAGTACTTATCTTTATTTTTGGTACAAAAGCATCTTTAGGGAACAATTGAAGTACTTCTGAAGGCGGCGATGAGAGATTAAAGGATTTCCCTGAAATAGTTTTTCCTTCAAAAAGTGTATTCCAGTCACGCAGACCGTTTTCGAGGATATAAACATTGTTCACACCCTGGACTTTAAGATATTTCCATGCCTGGGTAGAGACCGAATCATTATCAGCTATTAAAACTACTACACCCTGTGCGGGAAGCTGCGAGAGGGGTACAACAAACTCAGGATCCAGAAAATTTTCCGGCTTAACATTTTCAGAACCCGTGATATGGAAATTTTTGAATTCATTTTCTGAACGAAGGTCAAGGGTTACAAGTTTAATAGCTGCTTCATTGTAAGTTTTTATATACTCCAGCGGATGAATGAAAACATCCCGGGAAGAAAGCTGTGCTGAATAGCGGCTTTCCATCAAATTCCATTTACGAACAGGGTCAGGCTGTCCAATGAACCAAATCAAAGAAGCTGTAAACACCATTGCAGCGGCACCATAGATATATGAACGGTTTGTAATCTTCCAGGACCATAATTTACCGGTACCTTTTAACCTGAAAAACTCTTCAGTTTTTTCGGCTCCGTAAAACATCACTAAAGCCATAAGAGTTACGGCAAATACAGTTGCTCCAATAGACCAGCCAAGCCAATCAGAAAGCAGGTATCTTTCAGTGAATGAAGAATTCCAGAAATCTTCGAAAGCAGGCAATGATTCACCAAATAAGCCGGCGCCGAGGATTGTTCCGCCAAAAAAGAAAATACCATCAACTTTAAAGCTTGCAGCTGAAACCAGCGAAGTTCCCGGGCAATAACCGCCGACAATAAAACCTACACCCATTATAAGTCCGCCGATAATTCCTGGCCATAAGAAAGTCTGTGTCACTGATATTTGCGCAAAATCAAGTATCCCTGCAGCTGCTGAGAGGAAGATTAAAAGAGCTGCTACAATAATACCGGTGAACATTGTTTTTAATACCCGCATATCTTTTAGATAGAACTGCGCCGCAAGACGTCTTGAATCGCCAAAGCCCGCTAATTCCAGGGAAATACCGAAACCGATACCGATGAGTACAAAAACAACATACCCGCCGAATTTTCCAAGAACTGCTATAACATCTATAGGTAACATATTATAATAATTTTCTTATTGATTAATAATAATCAGATTTAACTTTGTTCAGTCCATAAGCGCCTGACAAAATATGCCGCAGCATAGCCTCCGATAAAAACACTGAACATAAAAGCCCAGCTACCCAGAGAAAGAACTGCCCCGCCTGATAACGCCTGCCCGGATGTACATCCCCGTGCGAACCTTGCACCATAACCCATAATTAATCCGCCAAGCAGCGCAAATATGAGCCGCTGAATGTTTGAAATTCGCGGACCTTTGAAAATTTCAAATTTTAACCTGCCGTTAAACCATGCAGAAAGCATTCCGCCGGCAAAAGTTCCTATTAAAAGGAACACACTGGCATGATCCAATGGATTTATATTTCCTGCTCCCATCACAGCAAAAGTGCTTATAAGATCAACATGTGATTGCCATAATAATTTGGTAAGTGCAACATGAATGCGGCTGATAGCACCTGATGCACCCAGGCCGCTGTGTGTTAAAGCGTATGCGCTGAAAAGAACCACACCAAGTATGGTGCCTGCAAAATACGGGTTTTTATATGGTTTTGGTTTATTATTCATTACAATATTAATTATAAGTTTATTTCCCGGGACCCTGAACCGGGTCATGTTTATATCCCAGCTCCAGCCAGTTTAAACGACCTTCGTCAGAATGACAATCAGTACATGTTAATGCATTTTTACCGGTAGTAACCATGTGAGTGATAGGCCAATACATTTTTGTCGGGGTAAAACCAAATTTACCGCTGTATGTTAAGTTATTTAATTTTGCACCTTCTGCTATTGCAAAGCTCCAGTCAAATTTTGTCCAGTAACCGCCTTCTCCGCTTGTTATTGGAGGAATGATGATATTATTGACAACATCATACGGCTGGATTGCATGATGAACTTTAAACGGCCATATTTTTGCTTTCAGGTCATCACGCGAACCGATAGGGTGGTTGATATTGTGTTCAGTTTCTGAATCAAGTTTATCGCCTATAATATACCTGTCCATCCTGCCGTTAAACCATGCATATGTGGGTATAACTTCCTCTTCATATTTGAATTCACCTTTGATCTTTAAATATTCATGCGGGCTGTCAATTCTTGTAGAGTCACCTGCTTTAGACCAGTCCCAGATCATTTTTGTGGGAAGTTTTCTTGCAAACTCTGGTATATGGCATGTTTGACAGGCTATCCTTGCTGTATGTTCATTAAGCCTGTGATCTTTATGCGGTTTTTCTGTGTGACAATTTTCGCAATTAAATCTTACGGCTGCTGTTTTTTCAGTATATGTAGTATTTAATTTACCTGCTATGACATGATTATGTGTTTCATGGCAATCAACACACTGGAAATTCAGTTTTCCCATGTGGAAATCAAGCTCTTTATTTGCATTTATCAGTGATTCATCAAGATCGCCGTGCTTAACACCCATACCTCCGCCGCCGCTAAAATGACAAATACCGCAGTTCTCCCTTGCCGGCCGGTGTACACTTCCGGCAACAACACGCAGGTTAACGCTTTTATTTGGCATTCCGCTTTTTGTTTTTGAATAAGTACCAGAACCGTCATGGCAAACAAGACAATCAA